>JBCBOC010000074.1:0-9799 GCA_039821475.1 Cyanobacteria bacterium J06632_22
AACAATAGTGGGACGTAGTTGTCCCCTTCGCAATACTGTAGCCTTAGCGTTAAGGCACCCTGTTCACTCAGCAGAGCAACCTGACAAATCTTGGTATACAAAATTAAGCGACTTCTCAAGATTGCTATAGAACTCCACGAAACTCACCCCCTTATTCCTTACAAACCCCCTACAAAAATTTGATACGACTAATAAATTTTATTTAGCCTGTGTTGAGGAGGATATTTTGACAGATGCTTATCGGGTCGCGATTTTAGGCGCGACAGGTGCCGTTGGAACAGAGCTGATTCAGCTCCTCGAGACGCGTAATTTTCCCTTGACGTCTCTGAAGCTACTGGCCTCTGAACGGTCTGCAGGGACACAGCTGACATTTAAAGGCAAACCGCTGACGGTTGAGCCGATCGCAGACGGTGTGTTTGATGACATCGACATCGTGCTTGCGTCTGCAGGGGGCTCGGTGTCTAAAGCATGGGCGCCCAAGGCCGTTGCGTCAGGTGCCGTTGTCATTGACAACTCCAGTGCCTTTCGCATGGACCCAGAGGTTCCTCTCGTCGTCCCTGAGGTCAATGCCGGCGCCGCTAAGGCGCACAGCGGGATTATTGCTAACCCCAATTGCACCACAATTTTGATGAGCGTTGCCCTGTGGCCGTTACACCAGGTCCAACCGATCAAGCGCATTGTCGTCGCCACGTACCAGTCTGCCAGTGGTGCCGGGGCCAGGGCGATGACAGAGACCCAACAGCAGGCTCAAGCTATTCTCAACGACGAGGAGCCCAAGGCTGAGATCTTCCCTTATCCGCTGGCCTTTAATCTCTTCCCCCACAACTCGCCACTGAATGACCAAGGCTACTGCCAAGAAGAGATGAAGATGGTCAATGAAACCCGTAAGATCTTTGGTGCCCCCGGGCTCCGGGTGAGCGCAACCTGTGTGCGGGTTCCCGTCCTCCGTGCCCATTCTGAAGCGGTTAACATAGAGTTTGACCAGCCCTTCCCCGTCGACAAGGCGCGAGATCTGATACAGCAGGCTGCTGGGGTCAAGTTGGTGGAGGACTGGCAGGCCAACTACTTTCCCATGCCGATGGAGGCCAGCGGACAGGACGATGTGCTAGTGGGCCGTATTCGCCAGGATCTCTCTCTAGAATCTGGTTTAGAACTGTGGCTCAGTGGTGACCAAATCCGTAAGGGTGCCGCCCTGAATGCAGTACAAATTGCAGAGTTGCTGGTTGAGCGGGCTTGGGTTAAAACGCCTGCGATCGCAGCTTAGGAGTCGCCCTTAACTATGACTACCCAACCTGGGACCACAGACTTCGGCCGCGTCCTAACGGCCCTGGCAACCCCGTTCAATGCAGCGGGCGACGTTGATTACAAGGTGGCTGGCCAGTTAGCCAGTCATCTGATCGAAACCGGCACCGATACTCTGGTGGTATGCGGTACGACAGGCGAATCCCCCACACTAACGTGGGACGAAGAATACCGACTCTTCCAGGCTGTCATGGAGGCCACCGCCGGGCGGGGCAAGGTCATGGCCGGGACCGGCTCTAACAGCACCCGTGAAGCCATTGAGGCGACTCAGAAAGCGGAGGCCCTGGGTGTGGATGGGGCGATGCTAGTAGTGCCTTACTATAACAAGCCGCCCCAGGCTGCCTTAGTGGACCACTTCAGTGCGATCGCAACGGCAGTGGCGCTCCCGATTCTGCTTTACAACGTGCCGGGGCGAACAGGCTGCAATTTACTACCTGAGACCGTTGCCAAGCTCGCTCAGATTCCAAATATTGTTGCTCTGAAGCAAGCAAACGGGAACCTTGATCAGGCTAGCGAGATTCGCCGCCTTTGTCCGCCCGAGCTAGCGCTGTATTCCGGCGAAGACTCTCTGACGCTGCCAATGCTGTCCCTCGGTGCAAGGGGCGTGGTCAGCGTCGCGAGCCACCTGGTAGGCACAGAGCTGCAAACGATGATTCAGGCGTTTAGCTCTGGCGAAGTGCAGAAAGCCACAGACATCCATCTGCGCCTCATGCCGCTATTTAAGGTTCTCTTTGCAACCACTAATCCTATCCCTGTCAAGGCTGCGCTGCGTCTCCAAGGTTGGGATATGGGTGAATGCCGCCCACCCTTAAGTGGCGACGTCCTTTCTGACGACCTGCTGACGCAGCTCAAAACCGTTCTTACCGATCTATCCCTGCTGTCCTAGCGGCAACTTTCCTTAAGGCATCACGCCCCCATTCACAATGGCCCCACAGACATTGCACTGGTGCGGGCACAGTCGAAGTTTTCATTTTCAGTTTTTGTTCTGTTTAGTTTATTGAGTTCAAACCCTATATGACGCAATCTCGAAAACGGTCCTCAGCTCGCAAATCAAAGGCTCTAAAGGTTATTCCCCTGGGCGGCCTGCACGAAATTGGCAAGAACACCTGCGTGTTCGAATACAACGACGAAATTATTCTGCTTGATGCCGGTCTGGCCTTCCCCAGCGACGGCATGCACGGCGTCAACCTGGTGCTACCCGACGTCACCTATCTGCGCGAGAACCGCGAGAAGATCAAGGGGATGATCGTGACCCACGGTCACGAAGACCACATCGGTGGTATTGCCTTTCACCTCAAGCAGTTCGACATTCCCGTCATCTATGGCCCCAAACTGGCCATGGCCCTACTCAAAGGCAAGCTCGCCGAAGCTGGCGTCGCCAAACGCACCGAGCTGCGGACCGTCAGCCCCCGTGATGTTGTCCGTCTGGGCAAATTCTTTGAAGTGGAGTACATACGCAACACCCACTCCATTGCCGACAGCTTTACCGTCGCCATTCGGACGCCGGTGGGTGTGGTCGTTCACACGGGCGACTTCAAGATTGACCACACACCTGTCGACGGTGAGTACTTTGATTTCCAACGGCTGGCCGCCTACGGTGAAGAGGGCGTCCTTTGCTTGATCAGCGACTCAACCAACGCCGAAGTGCCGGGGCACACGCCGTCAGAGCGATCTGTATTTCCCAATCTAGATCGAGCCGTAGCCGAAGCCGATGGGCGCGTCATGGTCACCACCTTTGCCTCTTCGGTTCACCGGGTCAATATGCTCCTGGAAATTGCCCAAAAACATAACCGCTCGGTCTTTACGGTGGGGCGATCGATGTTAAACGTTATTGATCATGCTCGCACCCTAGGCTATATCAAGTGCCCCGATAGCCTATTCAAGCCGCTGAACCAGCTCAGTAACACCCCTGATAACAAGGTCATGATTCTGATGACGGGTTCCCAGGGCGAACCGATGGCAGCAACCACTCGCATCGCTAACGGCTCCCACCGTCAAATCAGAGTTCGTGAGGGTGACACCGTCATCTTTTCGGCACATCCCATCCCCGGCAATACCATTGCAGTGGTCAACACCATTGACAAGCTGATGATGAGTGGGGCAAAGGTGGTCTACGGCAAAGGCAAAGGGCTCCACGTCTCCGGACACGGTGCCCAAGAAGACCAGAAGCTGATGATCGCCATGACGCGACCCAAGTTTTTCCTCCCGGTCCATGGCGAGCACCGAATGCTGGTCAAGCACTCTCAAACTGCCCAAAGCATGGGTATTCCAGCCGAAAACATGGTGATTATTGACAACGGCGACGTCGTTGAAATCACAGCAACCTCAATCCGAATTGGCGACCAGAAAGTTCCTTCTGGGATCGAGCTTGTGGATTCATCTCGCGATGGTATCGTTGAGCGCACCGTACTTAAGGAACGCCAGCAACTGGCCGAAGACGGCATTATCAGTATTGCGGCTACAGTTAACGGCAGCGGCAAGCTGATGACCAAGCCAGTTATTACCATGCGCGGTGTGGTGACCTCGGCCACCCAGGAACAGTGGGAGCGCAACCTACATCGCATCCTTGAAGAGGCCCTTCGGACTCGTTTCAAGGAAGTGGTGGATAAAACCGCTCGACAGCCTGTCGTGGATTGGAATGGATTGCGCTCGCGTCTCGAAGAAGAGCTTCGCCGCTTTGTCCGTCGCGAGCTGCCCAAGCAGTACCCCATGGTTGTTGTCATACTCCAGACAATGGATACTGTCGGCCAGGATCTAGCACTACCGGCCGCAGTGGGTGCCGTTTCCTAAGGCTCCCTCGCTGGCGTCCTAAGGCCTAGCGCCCAGTCCAATTCCGAGTCCAAATTCCCAGTCAAATTCCCAGTCAAATTCCCAGTCCAAACTCAAAGACTGTGGAACCTTGCGCTTACCGAAACCCGTCCACGGTTGGGACGGGTTTCGGTATATGGGAAGCAGAGGCCCAGAGACCAGCGGGATCTTTCTGGCCCAGCTTGCCCTTTTGCACCCATCTTTATGACGACGATGCCCCTCGCCCTTATTATTAGGCGACAGAGAATAGCGCCGCTCTACAAGGATAGAAATTGGAGTATTTTTATCTAATCGACATAATTAGAATTCGGCCAATCGCTTACGCCATCTAGGCATCACTGCCGGCATCACAGCAAATGACTGGCAAAGGATGGCATCATTGTATTCACTTATTTTCGATCTTTTATAGATTTCTATTGGTAACTTTCGCTAAAAATGTGGTAGAACTTGAGGCAAGTAGCTGGGCAGTTTTTCTGCCTAGAGCTATAATGCATCTCAATAGAAGCTACCGAAAAAGACACCGACATTTTTATTTGAATTCAGTCTGCAGCGAGTGCTGATTTAGATATCGCTTCTGTCGGAACTTTTTTGCAAGACTATACACGCGATGTGTATTGCCTTGCCGCCCGTCGGAACGCTTCCTGAGGTTCGAGTACTCTGAAAGTCGCCCAGAGTCTTTAGGTGTGGTCTGGACCATTGCCCTAAAGGTATATCTGTGGCCTACAGATCGCCTCCAGAATAATTTTTGCACTCAGGTATTGGGTGGCGTATGTCCAGGTTTGAGTGGAGCGCCATTTAGGATAAACCTTCAGCCCTTTAGCCTCAGAGCCCTAGTTTTACGCCCTAGGTAATCTGGAGATGTTCTGCCGTATCGACCGTTCATGCGGTTTACCGATGTGGTTATCGCTCCTTCAGAGCAGCTCTCCATCCGAGCTAATTGTTTGAGTTGCTGCGGCAACATGGCTAGATCACTTTGTGCCCGAACTCAAATGTGGCTCTTCCGCCCTCTAGGCGCAGATTCCTAGGGCGGACCCCGACAGTATTACACCCCACCATCACCGGCAGCACAAGCAAGGGTCGGTTGCTGGTGACAGGCTTTAGAGGAAATTGAATGCCTAAGCAAATTATTATTGCAGAGCAGCACCGAACGGCTGCCGTTTTTTCTGAGGATCAGATTCAAGAACTGATTGTTGCCACAGGAAGCTATCAGGTCAGTGACATTTATTTGGGGTCGGTAGAAAACGTTTTACCCGGTATTGATGCGGCTTTCGTTAACTTGGGTGACAACGAGCGTAATGGCTTTTTACATGCGGCCGACTTGGGTCCACTGAAGCTGAAGCGCATGGCGGGGTCGATTACGGAACTCGTCGCCCCTAACCAGAAGGTTCTGGTGCAGGTCATGAAGGAGCCGACGGGCAATAAGGGCCCGCGCCTCACTGGCAAGGTCACACTGCCGGGCCGGTACCTGGTGTTGATGCCCTACGGTCGTGGAGTCAACCTATCTCGCCGGATTCGCAATGAAGAGGAGCGGCACCGGCTCCGCGCCCTTGGCATTCTGATCAAGCCCCCCGGGATGGGTTTGCTCGTTCGTACCGAGGCCGAGGGTGTGTCAGAAGACGGCATCATCGAAGATCTAGAATCCCTGAAAAAGAGCTGGGACTCGATTCAGGAAGAGGCCCAGACAACGCGCGCCCCAGCCCTACTCAATCGGGATAACGACTTCATTCAACGCGTATTACGTGACGCCTACACCGCTGACGTCAATCGGATTGTCGCGGATTCCCAAGCGGGGATGCAGCGCATTAAGCAGCAGCTTTCCAACTGGAATGAAGAAGACCGAGTGCCGTCGGGTGTCTTGGTCGATCAGCATCGCGATTCGACGCCGATACTTGAATATTTTCGGGTCAATGCGGCCATCAGAGAAGCGCTAAAGCCCAGGGTGGATTTGCCCTCTGGCGGCTACATCATCATTGAGCCTACCGAGGCCCTAACCGTTATCGATGTGAACTCGGGTTCGTTTACCCGTTCAGCGACAGCGCGCGAAACTGTGCTGTGGACCAACTGCGAAGCCGCCATCGAAATTGCTCGCCAGTTGCGCCTACGCAATATCGCAGGCGTGATTGTCGTAGACTTCATTGACATGGACTCTTTCCGTGACAAGAAGCACGTTCTGGAGCAGTTTGAACGCGCGCTGAAGGCCGATAAAGCAAGACCTCAGATCTCCCAACTGTCTGAACTGGGCTTAGTAGAGCTCACGCGTAAACGCCAAGGTCAAAATATTTACGAACTATTTGGGCGGCCGTGCGCCGCCTGCGGTGGATTGGGGCACGTGGCACAGATGCCCGGAGAGGAACCCGAGGCCCTGTCCTTGGAGCGTAGTCCGGTCAGCCATCGCGCTTCCCGCAGTAGCCGTAGTAGCCGCAACAGTAGCAGCAGCGTATCTTCGCCAGAACCGGCTTACCAGAATCTCCAAGCCCTAGACCTGCTTAATCACCCTGACTACCAGAGCGGAGAAAAGTCCAACGGTCGAGGCGGCAGTCGCCGTCGCCGTCGTCGCGGCGGGAGCAATGGCGACACGCCACCCAGTCGATCTTCACGAAATGGTGGGCGCGATCGCGACAGTAACCGCGAGCCCGCCCGTGAACCGTCCCGTGAACCCAAAGCGGTGGATACCAGCCCTGTCGTCGAAACAGTGCCAGAGCCACAGGAAGAGACCTCCAGTAAAAAACGTAGTCGCAGTCGCAATCGCAAACCGGAAACGCCCCCCGAAAAGATTGTGGTTGAGATGACGACCGACCAACAACGCATCTATGCCGAGATGGGCATCTCGCCGCTGGTCCTGAGCAGCAATACGCCAGAGGATCCCAAAAACACAGTCATTACTGTTGTGTTGCCAGGAGAAGCTGCCACCTTAGAAACGGACAACGCTGCCCCGGATGAGGCTCAGGCTAACAGCACTAGCAGCGACGCCGCCCGACCTGAAAAACCTAAGCTGGTGAAAAAGTCGGACATGGCCGCTGCTGATGCCCCAGCGGCTGAGCTAGATGCTGCTGACACAGCCACACCAGAGCCAGAAACTATTTCGGAAGCGGAAGACTCTGTTGAGGAGAAAGAACCGGTCGCTGCAACCCCTCGACGGCGGCGGCGGCGACGTTCCTCCGCAGCTTCTTAATTCAGCGCTGCGTGAGTCATCATCAACCTACGCTGGTTGCCGGGGTAGATGAGGTCGGCCGAGGGGCCCTATTTGGGCCTGTCGTGGCAGCCGCCGTGATTTTATTGCCAACGCAAGCAGCGCAGCTAGCGGCAGCTGGCGTAACCGATAGCAAAAAGCTCACGGCTAAGCGGCGAACGGCCTTGGCAGTGAAGATTCGAGCAACGGCGGAGGCCGCACAAGTTGCTTATGCAACGGTATGGGAAATCGATCGCCTCAACATCTTACAGGCGTCCTTGTTGGCGATGCAGCGGGCTGTTAAACGGCTGACACCACAGCCGATGAAATGTCTGGTAGATGGCAACCAGCGTATACCTAACCTCGGCATAGACCAGGAAACTTGGGTGAAAGGGGATGCACGATCGGTTGAGATCGCATCGGCCAGCATCCTGGCCAAGGTCTGGCGAGACGAACTGATTGTTCGCCTGGATACTCGCTATCCAGGCTATGATCTAGCCTCTAACAAAGGCTATGGCAGCGCTAAACATCGGCAAGCACTGCTAAGACAAGGAGCAACCCGACAACATCGACAATCGTTTGCGCCCTGTCGGGTTCAGCAGGAATGATAGCGTCGGGCACTTTACTTGAGCCTGCGAGTGCCGCTATCCCTCAATCACAGACAATCACAGCGCGTTCTGTGACAGCAACCCAGCTTAATCTTTATGCGGGGTGCTTTATGCGGAGTGCTGTACTAGCGCCGCAGCGCTGAGACTGTAGCCAGCTGGGTAGCCCAGGTCCGATAATCGTCCACCAACCGATTGAGCAATCGCTGCTTCATTGTTTTCAGAATGCCATTCAAAATACCGCTGCCGGTTTTTTGGATGAGGGCCTTGGGCGTCAGGCGAAAAGACATCGGTAGATCGAGGGTGACCTGCAGATTAGCCTGCCCCGTAAGATAGGTTTTATCGCCCTCAGTCAGCGGACTCAAGATGCCCCGTAAGGCAAAGGAAAAATGCTGATTGAGCGCGGGCTGACCCTTGAGCCAACAGGTGTCAGAGTCAATATGCACTGCGCTGTCGGACCAATACACCTGCATGTCTGATACCGGTTCTAAGGTCAGCATGAGGAAGCTAAACGGGCGTAGGTTCAGCCGAAAAGTATCAGCCGTGAGCATTTCCACTCGAGCAGGATCGACCAGGGCATACACCAACCGCTCAGGATCTGCTAAATAATCCTGAATCGGCACCTGTAGAGATGGCACCGACAGACGGACGGATTGCGAGGCGCTGAAGCAAACCATGGGGCGAGAGGAGGAGCAGCGGGTACATTTACTGACCGTTGTTCTAATCTAACATTTCTGCTTGATTCTCTCTTACGCAGAAGCCGAGGATTTACGGTAGCTTTGCACCGAATCCAGGGACCTCTGCAGGAATCGCGTCAACGACATCCAGGACAAATCATCCCCAAGGGCGCAAACGCGTTAGGGGCAAACCCTATATGCTAGAACTCTATACGTCATCGGAGCGGTTTCCTGAAAGTTGATGATTGCGATCGCATATCTCGGTCCCCACGGGACGTACTCGGAACTGGCGGCTGAGACCTATGCCCGCTGGCACAACACCGCCAACTACCAACTCCGTCCCTTTCGCAGCATTACCCGAGCGATTCAGGCAACGGTAGACCACGACGCAGACGTTTGTGTCGTCCCGGTGGAGAATTCTATCGGCGGCAGTGTCGCTGAGACGCTCGATACGCTCTGGCAAGCCAGTAACCTGCAAGTTCAACAGGCACTCATCCTACCCATCCACCATGCCCTAGTCTCGACGGCCCAAGTATTGTCAGATATCCGCGTGGTCTACTCCCATCCCCAGGCCCTAGCGCAATGCCAAAACTGGCTCGCACAGTCTTTACCCGAGGCTCAGCTGACAGCTATCAATTCCACCACAGAAGGCCTGAAATATTTACCGGAGCAGCCCACCGCCGCCACTATCTCCTCCCTTCGGGCCGCCCAGTTACACAGCCTGCCAGTGATGGCCCACCCCATTAACGACTGGCCCGATAACTGCACTCGCTTTTGGGTGCTGAGTCCACAGACTGCCACACAAGGCAGCCATACGTCTATCGCTTTTGGGCTCCCCACCAACACGCCCGGCGCCCTGCTCAAGCCCCTACAGCTCTTTGCAACCCAAAATATCAACATGAGCCGCATTGAATCGCGGCCAACCAAGCGTACTCTGGGCGAGTACCTCTTCTTTGTAGAGATCGAAGCCAGCCTCGCAAGTCCACAGACCCAGGCAGCCCTACAGCTTCTGGATAGTTGCACCGAAAAACTCAAGTGCTTTGGCAGCTATGACCTCATTCAGGCGGAAGCCTGCAAGCGAGCGAGCACCGTGGCTTAAAAAGTAAAGACAGTAAATAAGACCGATGACGCCAAGCCATCAGCTCGGCGATAGAAACGCATAGACCGTCCCTGAAAGTCTTAGATCATGAAACGCGTTAAGCAATGAAGCGTTGGGCTATTCCAAGACGTCCTTCAGC
>JBCBOC010000253.1:0-5956 GCA_039821475.1 Cyanobacteria bacterium J06632_22
CAGTCATAGACAGCAAAGATTGCTGAAAACAGCATTTACGCTTCTAAGTGCGGCTTATATTATTTCTTTAGTCTAAATTTTCTGGATTATTCTCTAAGTTGATGCACCTGCTGAAGGTGCTTAACGCATAGCTGATGCATAGGCCAGTCCTAGGCGTCTTATTTCGAACAAGTGGTGAACCCATAACGGGCCAACCGCCCTCGCATCGTCTGGCTACAGTATTGGTTGAGCGAGGCTAAAGTGACTGTTCTACGGTTGCGTTGGTTCGTTCGCTGGCTTCATCAGACAATGCTTATTATCAGGTCGCTTACCAACTATTTTTGTGTGATATGGCAGCTATTCTACGAATCGGGCAAGTTCAGCTGGACCCCAGTGCACTGCTAGGAAAGCTCCAGCAGCACGATCTCCTGCCTCGGTTGGTGCAGGCCGTTATTATTGATGAAGCGATTTCTGGGGTGGATTGCACCCCAGAGCAGGCCTGTCAGCAATACTATGCTGAACGTCAACTGCTAACCCCCGAACAGCAGCAGGCCTGGCGTCAACAGCAGGGCGTCGCGGCAGAGCAAATCCAGCAGGTTGCCCTGCGAGAGGTCAAATTGGCTCAATTTAAAGAGCAGACCTGGGGTGGGCAAGTCGAATCGCACTTTCTGCAGCGGAAGACTCAGCTAGATAGAGTGCTGTACTCGCTAATCCGAACCAAGGATGCCAGTCTTGCTCAGGAGCTGTACTTTCGCCTGAAAGACGATGAGGCATCCTTTGCTGAACTCGCTAAGGATTATTCCGAAGGTCAAGAGGCACAGACGGGGGGGCTAATTGGTCCAGTAGAGCTGAGTGTGCCTCATCCGTCTCTGGGGCGATTACTGTCGGTGAGCCAGCCGGGGCAGCTTTGGGCACCAACGCCGATTGGGGAGTGGTATGTGATCGCTCGATTAGAAAAGTTCATACCCATTCAGTTTGATCAGGCCACTCGGTCTCGCATGCTAGACGAGTTATACAAGCGCTGGCTGCAGCAACAAATACAGCAGGCTGATGTACAGCTTTTAGATTCGACGCCGGTGGCCTAACCCGGTGACTTAACAGGGCAATACCAAGAGCTATATATATGACGTATACGAACGTATCCTTTGAGCAATATTTAGAAACGGTGTGGCCGTTTGATCGACTCTCCCCCAGTGCCTTAAAATCCTTGGCTGGTAAGTGCCAGCAGGTTCGCTACCGCATAGGGCAGCCGATCCTGCGTCGCGAGTCATTGCCCCACCAGGTGATTGTGCTGATGGAAGGTCAAGCACGGTTGCTGGGCTACGACCCCCCCACGCAAAACCCGATGACCCTGGCCCGGTTGTCGGCGGGTGATGTGTTAGGCGTGGCCGGTCTAGTGCGGCGACGGGCCTGTGAAAGTGCCATTGCCTCGTCAGAAGTTGTTGCCTTAACGATACCGGCGGCAGAGTTTCAAAAGCTCCTAGAAACCCAGCAGGCGTTTGCCAAGGGCGCCCAAGGACGGTGCTACTTAGCCGAGCTATTTGAGCTACTGGGGGGCTACTACAAAAATCAGGCGGCGGCGATTGATGATCTGTCCCGTCGGGTGCAAGAGACCAAGGCGCTTGGCGTGACCCCCCAGCAGATTGATTTTGGTCGTTTAGATACCGGTAAACTGGACCCCCAACGCACCTGGTTTATCAGTCAGGGTAAAGTCTCGGAATATAGCGTTGGTCAAGCCTTACCGCTAACGTCAACCCGTGGTAACGACCGACTTCAGGTGCTTACCTCTAACGGTGCTCGTCTGTTGGGGGTACCCACCCAAGCGCTGAGTTCGAGCCAGGTCGTCACCCCAGAAGTGTTGCCGGTGCCGACTGGCGCAGTCCCTAATTATGGCAATATTCCCTACGCTGCTGATGTCCCTGCCACAGCCAGCTTTGTGGAAGAGACCTCCCGGAGTGAGCACCAAAATTACCCACTGGTGCGTGGCCGCGGCGAGCTAGAGACCGTGGTGAGCTGTTTTGAAATGATCGCCCAGCATCTGAACATGCCGTTCAAACGGGATGTGGTGCGTCGCGTCCTGTCAAACCAGCAGGAGCGTTTAGGGCAGCTGGCCCTACCGTCCTGCGGTGCCGTCGCCGACCTGCTCGGACTAAAGCCTCAACTGGCCCGGGTGCCCGCCAGTGCCATTGGCCGACTGCCGAAGCTGGCGCTGATTCGCTGGCGCGATAGCTTTGCCGTACTGTACGAAACCAGCGAAAAACAGTGCGTGATCGGCTTCCCAGAAGAGCGTCGGCTGATTCGCCATTCGCGCCAGGCGTTTGCTGAAATCTGGGGTGACGAGGGCGAGGTGCTGATGCTAGAGCCTACCGCCGAGACGCCCCAACAGCGGTTTGGGCTGTCGTGGTTCTGGCCATCGATCCAGAAATATCGTGGTGTGCTGTCGCTGGTGCTAGTGGCATCGTTCTTCTACCAGCTGCTGGGCCTGGCTAATCCGCTGATGGTGCACCAGATTATCGATCAGGTGATTGGCAAGAACAGCATCGATACGCTACACGTGCTGGGTACCTTCATGGTGATTGCCGCCATATTTGAGGCAATTTTAGGCAGTTTGCGGACCTATTTATTTGTCGATACCACCAATCGTATCGACCTGACGCTGGCTTCCCAAACGATTGACCACCTACTGCGGCTGCCGTTGAAGTATTTTGACCGTCGCCCGGTGGGGGAACTGTCCAGTCGAGTGAATGAACTCGAAAACATTCGTCAGTTCTTGACGGGCACCGCTCTGACGGTGGTCTTGGATGCCGTGTTCTCCGTGGTTTATATCCTGGTGATGCTGCTCTACAGCGTCAAGCTGACCCTGATAACGCTGCTGACGATTCCGTTGTTTGTGGCGCTGACATTTTTCGTATCGCCGATTGTGCGTCGTCAGTTGCGGGCTAAGGCAGAGCGCAATGCCGAGACGCAGTCCTTCCTCGTAGAGGCCCTATCGGGCGTACAAACGGTCAAAGCCCAAAATATTGAGCTGAATACCCGGTGGAAGTGGCAGTCCCGCTATGCCCGCTACGTGAGCGATGGCTTCAAGACGGTTCTGACCTCGACGACGGCGGGCTCGGCCAGTAACTTCCTGAATAAAATGTCGGCGCTGTTAGTACTGTGGTTCGGTGCGTTTCTGGTGCTAGAAGGGGAGTTATCCCTAGGCGGCCTCATTGCCTTCCGGATTATCTCGGGCTATGTCACCCAACCGCTGCTGCGCCTGACGCAGCTGTGGCAAAACTTCCAAGAAACGGCGCTGTCGTTAGAGCGATTGAGCGATATCATTGACCATCCCCAGGAGCAGGAGGCCGAACAGCGCGGTCAAATTCCGATGCCAGAAGTGACGGGGAACGTCCGTTACGAAAATATCTCCTTCCGGTTTGGTGCGTCGGGACCGTTGCAGTTGGCGAATATCAACATCGACTTTGAGGCGGGCCAGTTTGTGGGCATCGTCGGCCAGAGCGGTTCGGGTAAAAGTACGATGATGAAGCTGCTGCCCCGGCTATACAACCCTGATGCTGGCCGTATTCTGATTGATGGCTACGACATCAGCAAAGTGGAGCTGTATTCTCTCCGTCAACAGGTGGGCATTGTGCCCCAGGACAGCCTTCTGTTTGAAGGCACCGTTCAGGAAAACATTGCCCTAACGAACCCGGCTGCCGAAACGGACACGATTATTGAGGCGTCTCATATTGCCTGCGCCCACGATTTCATCATGGACTTGCCGGTGGGCTACAACAGTCGCGTCGGTGAGCGGGGGTCTTCCCTATCGGGTGGACAGCGACAACGGATTGCTATTGCCCGGACGATTCTGCAAAATCCTCGCCTGTTGATATTAGACGAGGCTACGAGTGCTCTCGATTACGACACTGAAGCCCAAGTGTCTGCCAACTTAATGAAATGGGCGAAGGGCCGCACGGTGTTTTTCATCACCCACCGTCTGGGTGCCCTTCGCCATGCCGACAAGATTTTGGTTATGGAAAAGGGGGCCATCGTGGAGGTGGGCACCCATGAAGAGCTGATTGATTTGAAAGGTCGTTACTACTGCCTGCTACAGCAACAGGGGAATGGATAGGTCATGGCAAATTCAACAAACATTAGCACCCACAACAATGGTCACGGCAACAACGGTGCAGGTCTAAACGGCAGTGCCAGCTCTGGAGCGGTCCAGAATGGCAACGGCGGCGGTGCTGTGCAGCGGTTTGACCAACCCGTTATTCTACGTCAGTCTCCGCGTTGGGCCGTGGCGGTGGTGTTGGGTATTTTGGGCATTACCACCATCAGCGTGTTGACGGCGTTTATTGCGAAGGTGGAGCAGACGGTTGCAGCCCAGGGCAAGTTAGAACCGGTTGGCGTTGTACAGGCGGTGCAAACACCCAGCGGTGGCGTGATTGAACAAATCCACATTGAGGAGGGCGAATTTGTCGAAGCTGGGGATGTCTTGATTACCTTTGACCAGTCGGCCGCCCAGGCCGAACTGCTTTCGCTACAGCAGATCCGTCAGCAGCTGGCGACAGAGGTGGAGTTTTATCGTGGGCAGCAGTCGGGGGCGGCAACAGGTGCTGCACCGACTGCATCTAGTGACCTAGCGCTGCGACTCCAAGAGAAGAGTACGCTGGCCAACAGCAACCGCGTCTATCAGGCGCAGATTGACGGCGATACGAGTGGCCTTTCGGGGGGCCAGTTAGAGGAGGTCAATTCGGCACGGGGAGAACTGGCGGAGCGCCAGGCTCAGAACCAGTCGCGCATTGCCGACCTAGAGCGGCAGCTGAGCCAAACCGAGAGCGAATTGCTGAACGCCCAAAATGACCTGCGGACCAACGAGGAAATTCTTCAAAGCTTTCAGAATCTGGAGGCAAATGGTGCGGTGGCCCGTTTAAATCGACTGCAGCAGGAACAGGAGGTCAATACTCGGCGGACGCGGATAAATACCCTGCAGGACGAAATGGGACGATTGCGAGAGCAGATCAGCCAGGCTCGGGCTGAAATTGACCGCGCGGGCCTAGAGTTTGAAGAAAATCGTCGTAGCCGTATCCGTAGCAACAACGAACGAATTGCCTCTATTGAAGGTGACTTGGGACAAACCGTGTTGCAAAATACCAGTCGGTTGCAGGAAATTGATAGCCGCATTGCTCAGTTAGAAACTCAGCTTTCCTACCAGGAGCTAAGGGCGCCGGTCACGGGTGTGGTTTTCAACCTAAAGGCCAATCAGCCGGGGTACGCGGCAAATTCGACGGAGCCGATTCTTGAAATTGTGCCCCAGGACAATCTGGTGGCGCGCATCTTTATTCCGAACCAGGAGATTGGCTTTGTCCTGGAGGAGAATCCTGATGCGGGCCAGTCTTGGGAACAGTGTCAGACAGCGGCGGATGAGAACAATATGGCGGACATTCGTCAGTTTTGTAAGCCAGTTGACGTGCGCATTGATGCCTATTCCTACAGCGAATTTGGTGATGTTGACGGCTATCTTACTCAAATTGGCTCTGATGCATTGCCTCCGGATGAGCTTTATCCCTACTATCGTTTCCCCGCTGAGATTCGCCTAGACTCTCAGCGGTTTGATCCGGAAGGGTATAATTTTGAGCTACGCTCGGGCATGTCGCTCAATGCCAGCATTAAGCTGCGCAAGCGGCGCATTGTCACGTTCTTTACCGACCTCTTTGTTCGTAAAGCTGATAGCGTCCGCTCGGGCAGTTAGGTCCCGCAGGTATAGGGCGGACGCATGTCACCACTCAGACCACGTGCTGAGGTATAGCCGTCGCCACAACAGTTTGTGCGCCACGGCGGGCCACTTGACTCCAATATCAGGCCACTTGAGCGTCAGAGCTGTCCTCAGCGCTTGGCCCAACACGGTGCGCTGGGTTAACCCTGGAAGAAAATACGCCTGTTGGGCCATTTTCTTAGAAGCAAAGTGGCGGGCGCTATAACCGGGGTGTTCTGC
>JBCBOC010000609.1:0-3157 GCA_039821475.1 Cyanobacteria bacterium J06632_22
ATTCGCGTGCTAGATGACCAGGGCAATGAACTACAAGAGATTCGGCCAGACGATAGCTACCTGCTAGAGGCGCAGGGACTCCCCTCCCGCTGGGCAGATACGACTGGGCCTTGGGCAGACGATATTGATGATTTTGTGGCTTGGGCGGCCTATCTTGCCAGTCCTCAGAACAGAATGTTTGAAGGACTAGTGCCTATTCGGGTCGACCTCTCGGAGCAAGAAGACGCGGCGCAAATCGAAATTAGCGTGGTGCCAGGGCCCATTCCAGAGCATGACTATATCAATGTGCCTGAGTTTGGGGCTCGCTATTTTGTGGCAGCGGTGGAGTGTCTGCGACTAACAGAAGTAAGGCGGGCGCAGTGGGACGACAGTCAGGTTCAGCGCGATCACAACATCATCACCTCCGTCCTAGGCCCCGCAAGCAGCGAAAACGTCTTTCTCCATCTCAATTCTCTTTATCGCGTTAACGCGACCTGGAGCGGTGAGCGTAAGCGAGATAGCGCAGAGATCACCAACGAGACCCAAACCTTCTGGTTCCGTACAGATGATGCACCGCCTGCAAGGCTCGATCCTTGGATGTTGATGACCATTCCAGCCGATCGAGAACAGCATGCATTCTACGGAGAGCCGCTTCAGCTCGTCTTTAATACGCACGATCTTGACCGGCTATACGATGCCTATGGTCACGACTTAACCGTTCGGCTACAGGCCGCCTCGGCCCATCACCCACCGGAAGATCCAGAAGGGCCCACGCGGATTGCGCCACCGGCGCTGGAGCCTGCGGGTGCAGACGTGCTCTCGCCTTGGGAAGCCACCCTAGAAGAAGTGCTCACCGATAGCTGCATTCCCATTGACGAATCCAGACCACACCAGAGCAAGATTAGCTTGCCAATTTTGCTCGATCCTTTCACCGACTACATTCTAGATATCGAAGCGGTTGATCAAGAGTCAGAAACAACATTCTCGGTCTATCGGCGACACTTCTCTACCGGAGGCTATCGCCACATAGAAGAATTTGCCGGGGCACTGAGCAGCCAGTTCCTAGAGCACCGCTCAGTTCCGGTGGGCAGTATGGCAGCCGTTGGAGGCTACTTCGGCAGTCGCTCTCCCCAAGGGGCAGAGTTTGATGAACAGTGGCGATCGCAAGGACTCGACATTATGCCGACGCCAGAAAAGCCTCGTATTTTGGTGCTGTGGGAACAGACGGAAGAGGGCTTGCCGCAGCCTGCGGCAGTGTTGATTGATGCGCCAGAGCCTTTGGAGCGATCGCGTCTCTACCCCGAACTCACCACAGATAACAGTGGAGACATCCCCGCCCAGCGATGGGAGCTGAAGCCAAAAGATTGGCTAATTGTTGCGGAACCCGAAGACAGCGACCCGATTATTGACGCACACATTAACGTACCAGGGAATCAACGGATGTTAATCGTCCTGCGACCAAATAGCCGAGGTCAGCTGCTTCAACTAAATCTGGTTGGGATAGGCTTTCCTGAGTCCTACCTTGACATTGCACAACAACAACACAGCCTAGTCAAAATTCGCTTTACACATGCCCCTTGGGAGGAGGTTTAACCCATGATTAGTACTTTTCCTGGACGTCCGACTCGTCCCAACCGGCCCAATCGCCCCGGTCGACCTAATCGACCTAATCGACCCACCCTGCCAGCCGACGATCTCAAAGACAGACCGGGGATCCGCGTCTACGACACCAACCGCTTTCTGGTACAGGGTACGGTGATCGACTGGAACGTCGTCAGGCAAAACTACGATCTGTTTTCACCCGCAGAAGACATTGCTGCGCAGCGAAATATCTCCACCCGCATCGTACAGCTACGCTGGCTGATGAATCCCACCCAGCTAGGCTATCCGACCGAACCTTTCAAAGTTTGGCGCAAGCCCACTCAATCCCCTGACGATCAAGCAATTGAACCCACGGTACTGAGAAATCCCTTCGGTCAGAGAATCGTTCGGTTTGACCAGCCCTACATTGCCGTTCGCGCTCAGATGAATGCACTGCAGGCCGGTGGATTTGTTGTGGCGTTTGCAGGTGCACCTTTTGACTCTCAAATCGTTGATGTTCAGACGCTTAAACAGGGATTTAACCTCGTTAGAATTAATGGTTCAGCCATCCAAAGTTTGGTCGTCTCCAGACAAGTCACACTCAGCAATTTTCATGGCGCTGATCCTAATGTAATTAACAGCTCTAGCTGGGAGCTAATAGAACAGGTTGGCTTACCCATTAGCTGGAGTCGGTTGCACAATCTCGATCAGCCACAGGGACTAGTTGGTGCCTTGGGAGATCCCATCGCAGCCGCGTTAGATCGTTACCGACGAGGCGCGCCTTTCTATGGCTGGCAACTCTTTATGGAACCCGGCATGGCTGCGCCGCCTTGGACCTTAGCCGATCCAGAAGCCATCATTACCACGATGGAAGATCACCTATTAGGCGATCTGCGCGATGTCATCGAAACCTATTCGCCTGCCGAACACCACAACGCGTCTCAGACCCGTACTCTACCGGCTTCTCGGGGACGACAATCGGCCACTGCCCAGTTCAAGCCTTTTCAGCATCTGATTTTTGGTATTGCAAGCGATCCGCTACTGGCGCTGACCGCAGGCTTTGGCACGGCATACAACGAAGAGAAAGAAGATGCCATGACTGACAGCGATGCCATCTCCGACTACATGGTGACCGCTCGCTATGAAAATGGGTTAGACGGTGAGTCGGGACCTGTAGAATACGCGGCCGTTTTGTTTGCGCCAGCTCTCGCGACACCGCCCATTCAACCCGTGAATTTAAAAACAACAACAGAGGGGCATCAGGCACCGCTGCAGCGAGACTTACCCTGGAAAGGGCTTGTTCGTCTAAATTGGGAAAAAGTCTCTGACTTTGCCAAAGTGCGCGTGGCGAGCTATGCGGCAGCGAGGTTTCAGCAGCAACCAGCTGGTGGCGTCACACCACTGATGACACCTCGCCAAAACGACAGCGCCTTACAACCCATCAGTGCAACAACAAGCGAGGATCGAACCCTAAAAGCGGAGCCTTTGTCGTTCTTGGACGATCGCTATGAGGTTGCACTGATGGGTTGTAAGGCGCTGTCGTTTTGGCGAGGTGTCATCAGTGGTGTGACGCCACCAGCTGGTTGCTGCTGAAACC
>JBCBOC010000325.1:0-5198 GCA_039821475.1 Cyanobacteria bacterium J06632_22
CATAGTCAGCCGGATCATTCAGGCCGACAAAATCGCGTAGCTTTGTGAAAATAGTGCTCACAGTTCGCGCTCCATCACGACATAGTTAATAACTTGGCAAAGTTGTCCTCAATATAGAGGACGATGTGAAAGAAAAGCAGCGCGGCAAATACCTTTTATCTCTGTTAGAGGGGACAACCAAAGATAGTCGGTAGAACTTTGGGGGTTTCTAACCGGATATTGCCTGCCTTTAAACCTTCTCGCAAAGCCCATGTGGCCTAAGTTTGAAGGGTTAACGAATCCCTGTTAAGTGGAACATTGAGCCACAGTATACATGAATTTCTCAAAAAGCATACCCGATTTCTAAATTAAACCAAAAATACTTGAATTTTTTTTGGTAATGAATTGTGTACAACGGCTAGAGGCCTCTACTGGCGCTGACCAAAGAGGATAGTTCCTAATCGGATGAATGTCGCTCCAGCTGCGATCGCACTCCGAAAATCCCCGGACATTCCCATGGACAAATAGTCAATTTGAAGGGAAGAGACGGACATTTGATTGACCCGATTAGCCAAGATCCGCACCTGTTCAAACGCGGTTTGACTCTGTGCAGCGGTAAGTCCAAAGGGCAAAATTGCCATTAATCCCACAATCTTTAAGCTGCTAAGCTGGCCCAGTTCAGGCAGAGCTGTCAGTAGTGCATCCGGCTCAAATCCATATTTATCAGGGTCTGGCAGGATTTTAACCTGAAGGCAGCAATAGGGCCGACGATCTAGATCCGCAGCCGCTTGGTTGAGCTTTTTGGCAATTTTAAGGCTATCAACCGAATGAATCCAATCGTAGAGCTGCACTGCTTTGCGGGCTTTATTCGTTTGCAAGTGGCCAATTAAATGCCAGGTAATGTCCTTTAAATCAGACAGTTGCTGTTGCTTTTGCTCTGTTTCTTGCACCTTACTTTCGCCAAAATCTCGCAGTCCAAGCGAATATGCCGCCGCTACAGCCGCCGCCGGAAAAGTTTTAGTCACGGCAATCAGCCTTACCCCCTCCGGGATGTCAGGCCGCAAAGTAGACAGCCGTTTCGAGAGATGCGCCACCCAATCATGGGGCGTTAGCGTTTCGTGCATAACCTAATCGGGGCGGGGCGGGTAGACATTGAGGCGCAAGACAGTCCTCAGCAGCTACTGGAACGTTTGCTTATACATGCGTTGCAGACGCTGCAGCTCAGAAGACTGCCCCGCCCTTCGTAAAATCCGCAGGCGGTTTTCAAGAATCAACCGGGCATCGTTACGAGCAACGGGTTCGAACGCCAAGCCTCCCCCAGTCTTAGCGATAAAAAACAACCGCTGTGCGTAGAGCGTCGTAAACAGTTCTTGGTGTTCGTCCACCAGGCACACTCGAAATAGCAACCCAAAGTTCGGGTGGTTTAGATAGGTCTCAGCGCTCATGCAGAGGTCGACTCGCGGCGGTAGAAGGGCGGCAAATATCCATAAGGGAGATTTTTTAGATTAAAACGATTACTGACAATACCCAAGGCCCCTCACAACTCTAGCGTTTAGCCCGGGTCTGGAAACAGCCCAGTCATGCGCGGCATCGGTTAGGTTAGCGTCACCCTACTCATCATCAGCAAAGCAGATCTGAAGGTCATCGAACAGGCACCCACATCGCCGATGACAACCGCTGGCAGCTCCTGACTAAGGCGATGGAGCATTGCACCTGCAACACCATAACTGGAATAAGGTTACCCGGTAGCCACGGCAGAATAGGCCGAAACCTAGATTCAACCCGTTACGCAGTGACAAAAATGTCGATAATACACCTCAAACAAACGCTATCTAGAATACCTACAGCACTGAAAGATAAAGGTTAGACAATAAAAAAGAATCTCAAGATAGGCGATAAAAAAGACGCGGCCTTGATATATAAGGTCTGGGATATGTGAGCAAGTCTACAGTCTTTCGGTGCCGACACCAATATGCCCCAAGCATCCGACAGCTGAATCGTTGAATCGTCCGGCTCGGAGGCTTAGGCCAAGGCCACACAGCGATATCGCTGTCGCCACAAAAGTCCTTTTTTTGGGGGCCTTTTTTGGGGGCCTTTTTGGGGTTGTGCGCGACGGCGGGCCACTGGGCGACCATACTGGGCATTTGAGCTTCAGAACTGTCCCAAGCGCTTGGCCCAACACGGTGCGCTGGGTTAACCCTGGAAGAAAATACGCCTATTGGGCCATTTTCTTAGAAGCAAAGTGGCGAGCGCTATATAAATAGCACAGGCGAGATCACGCCAACCCTAAAGCCAGTAGCTGAGCACGGGCCTTTTGCAAGGACTCCAGCCATTCCTGGGTGGGGTCGCTATCGGCGACGATGCCAGCCCCCACCTGTCCCCAAACGCTGTAGCCCATGGGTGAGTCCGGGGACGACGCCACCAGTGAATCATCGGGCGCCAGCAGTAATGTCCGAATCAAAATGTTGAGATCAAGCTGCCCGCGCCAATCTAAGTAGCCCACGGACCCATAAAATAAGCTGCGCCGCAATGGCTCTAACGCCTCAATGATTTCCATACAGCGCACCTTTGGGCACCCAGTGATCGTGCCACCGGGAAACAAGGCAGCCATGAGATCAGCAGGCTGGGTCTCTGGCGCAAGCTGACCCACCACATTGCTCACCAAGTGCATCACATGGCTGTAGCGCTCAACGACACAAAATTCATCCACCTGTACCGTGCCCCATCGACAAACGCGGCCCAGGTCATTCCGCTCTAGATCAACCAGCATGATGTGCTCAGCCTTCTCTTTAGGATGAGCCGACAATTCAGCGGCCAACTGCTGATCGTGTTCTGCCGTCCTGCCCCGTGGTCGGGTGCCTGCTATGGGGCGGGTTTCGGCCCAGCCAGCCTGACATTTAACCAGACGTTCTGGAGAGCAGCTGACAATATATCCCCAAGGCGTTTGCCAGTAGCAGGCAAAGGGAGAGGGGTTAATCTGCTGTAGCTGGTGGTAAATGGCCAGCGGCTGAGCCGTTGTATAGGTTTGAAACCGCAGGGAAAAATTAGCCTGAAAAATATCGCCTGCGGCAATGTGGGCCTTAATGTTGCGAACAGCCTGTTCAAAGTTGGCCTGGGTATTGTCAAAGCGGGGTGGGGCGGTTTGCCCTGTAAACGCAGGCATCGCCTTGGGTTGGTCAAGCTGCGCCCTTAACCGTTCGAGCCCGTCAGGTGTACTTGCCGCTAGCCAAAGCTGTTGGGCCTGATGGTCCAGAACCGCAAAATTATCAGGCTCGTACCAACAGGCCACGGGAAAGGGTAAGGGGTCAGTATGTTGCTGGGGTAGCTGTTCAATTTCCCAAGCGAGATCGTAGCCAAACCAGCCGAGATATCCGCCGTGGAACGGCAGGTGCGCTGGCAGCGGAGGACCCGACAGTTGGGGAGAGGCTGGGGTCAGGTGCGATCGCACCATCGTCAAAATCTCACCCACTGCCGGTGTCCACTGGCGGGGCTGCCCGTCTACGACATGGGGTGAGCCGGCACAGATGGAGTACCGCGCTAGCTGCAGTTGGTCGCTTTCCGCCGGGCTTTCGAGCAACACAGCCAAGGCATCTTCACGGAACAGCGTGGCAAAAATCTCGCTACCGCTACGCCCCTTTAAATCTAAACAAGACCAGTGACGGCTCAAACCGGATTCCCTAGGGCAAATCGCAGCCACCAAAACAGCCCCAGCCCCACCAGTAACGTCCAGTCCCACCAGCGCAATCGGAGCTGGTGCCACGGCACCCGGTGACGATTGGGGCCCATAAATCCACGCACATGCATAGCGCTGGCAATTTGTTCAGCCCGCAAAAGCAGGTTACTCAACAGTCGCTCTGCCACCAAAATCCAGATCTGTGCCGCCCGTCGCATGCCCAATTTGCGCCAGTTGATCGCACGAGTCCGAATAGAACGGATCAGGTTTTGCACCTCTTCGAGCACCAGCGGAATAAACCGCAGCGCTAGGGTTAACGTCAGCGCAATTTCTGTAACCGGCAGCTTCAGCCACCGCAAGGGCTGCATGAGATCTTCGAGGCCGGCAGTGATCTCTTCTGGTGCAGTGGTCAATAAAAATAACGTCGTGCTGTAAACCAGTGTGAACAGCAACGTCCCCACCCGAATCGCCAACTGTAGCGATTGCTGCGTCACCTTAATGACCCGCCAGTCTAACAGCACATATTGGTAATCCGTAGCGGGTAAAACCGATGGCACAGGCAGCCCCGTCTCGCTATCGAGCGGCTGCAACATCTCAGGCGTTGGCAAACGGGGATGCTGCACCACGGCAATGCCGTCGGGCATGACCATCAGCAACAGGGTCACCAGCGTTGCCAACGCCAGCAAAAACCCCATTTGCTGCCGCCAGACCCGCAGTGGAATACGGGCACTCAGCGTTAGGCCAATCAAAAACAGCACCAGACCTATTCGCCAGGTCGCACTGGAGAGCACGGGGGCCAACAACACACTCACTAACCATCCCAGCTTCACCCGGGGGTCGATGCGATGCAGCCAAGTGACCGGCTGTTCCAGATATAAACCAATCGGCAGGGATTTAAGCAGATCCATCGCGGTGCTGTACTCTGTCGGCTAATTGCGAAATTTATCTTCCAGCTTGAGTAAGAGGGGGCGGAGGGGAGGGGGTAAAGCGGTGAGGCGGTGGAACGGCCTGGAATTTAGAGACCTTTATGACCCAGCGTAGCGCCTTCTCCAGCGTAGCGTTCTCACTGAGCGAAGCGACCTCGCCCAGCGCAGCGTCCCTCATCTGGTTTGAGGAGATTACCGCTGAGAAACTTTAGTAGCCCGGTTGACACTTTCGCGGTCTAGATCGCGCATTTTCTTGCCGCGCCACATAAAGCGGATGGGGGTGCCTTCGAAGCCCAGATTCTCGCGAAACTGGCGTTCGACATAGCGGCGATAGTTATCGCCAAAGAGCTTGGGATCGTTAACAAACAGGGCGAAGGAGGGGGGGCGACTGGTCACTTGGGTGCCATAGTAAATGCGCCCCTGTCGCCCTTGTCGAGTGGTCGGGGGCGTGTGCCAACTGACCGCATCTTCTAGCACCTCGTTGACGACGGACGTTGAAATCCGGCGACGATGCTGCTCTACGGCTGCGTCGACCAAGTCCAAAATCTTGGGCACGCGTTGTCCTGTCAGGGCACTGACGTACAGCCGCTGGCACCATTCTAAGAAGTAGAGCTTGCTAC
>JBCBOC010000007.1:0-18900 GCA_039821475.1 Cyanobacteria bacterium J06632_22
AGCGATGGGCTGAAGGTTGCACCTGAGTCACTTTGTGTGCGATTGCAGGCCCCTGGGCTCCAATATTGAGTAATTGAATACCAAAGATGTCCTCCGCAAA
Source organism: Cyanobacteria bacterium J06632_22 (assembly GCA_039821475.1). Classification (GTDB taxonomy): domain Bacteria; phylum Cyanobacteriota; class Cyanobacteriia; order Phormidesmidales; family Phormidesmidaceae; genus CAWUKV01. The sequence continues at coordinate 101 of JBCBOC010000007.1, forward strand.
GTGGCAAAAATTATATTTCTCAGCGACGCTCACCTATTCAGCGCTGTTGAGAATTGTGAAATCCGTCCAGATGCTCGGAAACTACACCTATCCAACCTGTAGCCTCTAACAGACGTGAATGATTTATAGCTGCGGTCGCATTGCTAGGCCGCGTCCAGCTTGAAGTCTGTCGCTTGTCTAGGGCAGCGTTGGTTTTGGACGGCGGCACGATTTAGGGGCTCGCGCTCATGTACACCCCGTTGCGGCGAAGGCTAGATCTAATCACGGCGAGAGTGGTTAATTTTGCAGGGCGACATCATGTATCTGGACGGCTATCGGCAGTGGACGTTGGGCTCACTCTACGCTCAGTTTGGCCAGGTTGATCGGGCAATTGCGGTCTATCACCAGGCACTGTATAGCTTTCGTCAGGTTAAGGACACCCTAAATACAGCTAAGATGCTAAATCGATTGGGTGAACTGTATGCCCTTCGCGATGATTTACCCACCACCCTCCGTCTGTGTCAGGCCGCAGAACGGCTGTTTTGCCAAGAGAATGATTTAGACGGTGCGATCTCAGCGCTACGAAATGTGGCAATGGTGCATTACCAGCTACAGCACCCTGAGCAGGCCATTAAGTTACTAGAACGCGTCCTGGCTGACTGCGACACCCAAGGCGATAGGTTTAACGAAGCCATTACCCTGACTTGTCTGGCACAGGTCTATGGCAGCCAGCAGCAGTATTTGTTTGCCTTAGCCTGTCAGGAGGCTGCCCTGGAGCATTTTCAAACTGTCGAAGACCTTGATCGTATAGATGAAGCGACCTATCGACTGGCCCTAAGCCTCTGTCATATTGGTCAGATTTGTGTAAAAACGGGGCATTCCGATGTGGCGATTCGTCGCTATGGTGAGGCCTTAACCATTTTTGAAAGCGCTGGCATGAGCGAAGAAATTCTGTCTACCCTAGCCACGCTGTGTCAGCTCCATGGGCAGTTGGAGCAGTACTGTCAGGCATTGGCGTATCGTCAGCGAGCGCTCAGCTACGAAAGCCAGGTCAGTGAAGGGGTGAGAATGCGCTTTTCGTAGGGAACACCCGATTCTGCAGGTTGGCCCAGGCGTATTTGGGATGTGAGTAAAAAGTTAATGAAATCATGTACCTTTCTATGGAGACAGATTTAGATAATTGTCTTCCTTGATAAAGGTTTGTTTTTTATCTTTTCTGGATGATTGTTGCTGTTTGCCGCTCTGATAACGTCATCGCTAATGGATGGCAATAGACTAAATCTTGTTCCAATTCAGAAGCAGAATTTGTGGTGGCTGAGTTCATTGCCAAGATTGATTTATAGCCTTCGCCATTGACGTTAGGACACCGAGTGAGGCTATCCTGCTCAGCGAATCATGAATGGCGTCGCAGCCTTATCCTACCGGTGTTGGCGGCTGCTACACCCAGGCAACAAGATGCATATGCATCGCGTTAAATACACGACGTTGAGATTGCCGTCGTCTGAGCTTTCCTTTGTAGCACCCTTATCAAGTATCAGGAGTGGATTATGACTGACAAGCTGTACGACCTCATCTGCTTTGGCGATGAAGTGCCTGGTGTGTTAGCTGCCGTTGCGGCAGGGCGCGAGTTCTCCCGACAAAATAACGGCAAAAAGCTGCGCGTATTGCTGATGTCCCCAGGAGATGTCAGCAAGCGAATTGGCGGACACCTAACGAGAGGAGAGCTGTCCTATCTAGATCGGTGTCAGGTGCCTCTCGATGTGAGGAAACGTGAAGGGCTGGCTACCTTTGGCGACCCGCCAGCAATATATACAGAGTTTTTAAAGCGCTCTAGCCCCGCTGGTGAGAATCTTGACAAGAAAATTGCGCTAGATCCAAACCATGCCGCCGCCGCTTTGCGGGCCATGCTAGAGGAGTCTACTGACTTTGCGACGCTGAGGCATATCCAAATCCGTTCGGTTCTGACGGACGGTAATCGAATTGTTGGCATTCAAACGTTCAAGGATGAAGTCTTTAGGGCAAAGCAGTTCATTGACTGTACCGTGAACGCAGAGCTAGCTAAGTGTGCGGGCGTTGCGAAACGAGAGGGCTTTGGTACGCTGGGTATTCCCGAAACCGAACTGCCCGTGACTTTGGTATTTGAAACCGAAGGCCTGACGACACAGCAGTTGAAGAAAAAAGAAGCTGATTTCTTGAAGCGCTTCCGCGATGAGAACGATAAGGAAGCGCAGGAATGGATTAAGCTTGTGGCCAAAGGAGATAATGATAGAATTGCTATCCTGAAGGCAAAGCTAAAGTTTGAAAAAGATAGTGCCGGTGGAGACAAAAAGTCATTATTCTTCCCGACTAATGGGGATTATATTGACTTTCGCAGTCCTGCGCTATCGATTGCCTATCATGCCTTTCGGGGCACCGAGTTCGACCCCAATCGCATGGCTGGTAATGGGGCAAGACTTGACCAGGCCAATGTTGCCATTTTGGACGGGAAAGGCGCCTCAGGGCACAAGCTATCGTGGAATTCGCTGTTATTTCGCGTTAATGCGACTCAAGCTAACGAACTGGCCAAAACGGGCGCGAAACCAACGCCTGCCATGCTGGCAGAGTTTGAGAAGGTCAAGGCGTTTTTTATTAAGACGCTGGGCGCAACGTCTGTCAGACATGCGTCAGAGCTGTACATTCGCCATGCCGGTAATGTCGCGGCTGAAGCCGTTAAGGTGCCCTTAAGTGGCAGCGGTATGTTGAACAATGGCAGTGATAGGAATAAAGGGCACAAAACAGCAAAAGCCTGGGAAAAAGGCATCAGCGCCAAGGAGGCCCTAGGCACCTTTGGCTATCATTTTGATATTCGTGGCGGCATTGAAGGCTTTGGTGCGGCAATGGAAATCCTCAAACTCAAAGCGCTCACGTTTGCTAAGCCGTTATTTAACTATGGGATTACCCATACCCAGCTGGAGCGCTTCCGCAATACTGCGGTCGTGAGTCCAGCGTCTGGATTCACAGGTATGGCGGCATCGGCAGGTCGCATTGTGGAGTTTAATGTCGGTGTCGGTCAGGGGGTTGGGATTGCGATCGCAACCGCCCTCACCCAGAATAAGGAACTGTACGATATCGACAACAAAGACGTTCACGATATTCTCAAAGCCACTGGCAAACTGCCCAAAATCTACGGGTATCCGGTCCAAGACATTGACAACAGCATGGGCAAGTTAGACCTTGCGCTAGCCACGCAAGACTCAGCTGTTAACCCTTCGCCGTTTACTGAAACGCCCTATAAAGCAGCGAATAACACCACAGCTCGCGTCTCTAATGATGAAACGAACCCGGATAAAGGTGCGGCAAATATCGATAAAGAAGCTCGGCCTTCAGTGATGGAAAAGCACACGATAGGCTAATCTCTTGCTTCATTTTGTCTGAGAAAGGTGCAACAGTTCTGTTGTGCCTTTCTTTTTGTCCGGTCGACTCGTTCCGTTCGCGTCTTGGGTTGATTAGCAACGGGATGACGTTTTGAGAGCTCTGCGGGATTTGGGGGGCACTGGCAAATCCCTAGATTTTGAGATCGTGAATTTTGAGGTCGTTAATTCGGTCTCGCTTGAGTGTCCTTAACATGTCGACGACACAAAGTCCGGAAAAAACTGGGTGGGGATGACAATACCATCGCTATGCCCATCGAGAAGCCTTGATGGTGAGACATGGCCCCCATTTTCTCGAGGTCTCTCGGTTGCCCTGGGTCTGATTCGCGTTAAGCTTTGTAAAGTCGTACGCAACTTTGGTCTTATGGGGACGCCGTCCATTCTTTCGCAGGTGATGAGCTGGTTTCAGCCCGTGGGGGATTGGCAGCAGTATCGACAACCTAGCAGCGCCTTTGTAGAGTTGCGTCGGCTGAGCCGCGATTTTATTGAAGGCACCACCCAGCGGCGCGTGCTGGATGATCTGAGTCTGGGCTTCAAACAGGGCTCCTTCGTTGTGCTGCTAGGCCAGAGCGGCAGCGGTAAAAGTACATTACTCAACCTGATCAGCGGCATCGAAAAGCCCTCCAGTGGCCAGGTGCTGATCGATGGCGTGCCGATTACCGAACTTAGCGAGCGGGCTTGTACCCTGTTCCGCCGCGATCAGATTGGCTTTATCTTTCAATTTTTTAATCTGATTCCCACCCTGACGGTACTTGAAAACATTACCCTGCCCCAGGAGCTGGCGGGCGGCGCGACGCAGGATGCTGAAGCCAAGGCCCAAGCGCTTCTGGAGAAGGTGGGGCTGGGGGACCGGGGTGATGCCTACCCCGACAAGCTTTCCGGCGGGCAACAGCAGCGAGTGGCTATCGCCCGGGCGCTGGTGCACGAGCCTCGTCTGATTCTCGCGGACGAACCCACTGGCAACCTGGATGAGGACACGGGGGAGACTGTTTTGAAGCTGTTGCTATCGCTCACCCGCAATGCCAATAAAACACTGATTATGGCCACCCATAATCCCGAAATTGCCAAGTATGCGGACCAAGTGCTGCGGGTACATGATGGGCAGCTAGAAGATGTCACAGCTGGGCTAGCAGAGGTGGCCGCGTGAGCAGTTCTATTTCTAATGCGCCGCTCTGGCGGTTGGCCTGGCGCAGAATCCAGCGGCGGCCCTTTCAGTATGTGTTGTTTGTTTTAGGGATCGCCATTGGCGTGGCGATGATGGTGTCCATCGACCTGGCGAACGGGTCAGCGCAGCGAGCCTTTTCCCTGTCCACCGATGCGATTGCCGGTAAGACCACCCACCGCATTGAAGCGATTTCTCCCGTTGGCCTGGACGAGTCGCTGTACCAGACGCTGCGTACGGACCTGGGCTATCGCCAATCCGCACCCGTCGTTGAAGGCTACGTGGTGGCTGAGGATCTAGACCGGCAACCCATGCGGCTGGTGGGGGTAGACTTCTTTGCCGAAGCCCCCTTTAGAAACTACTTCCAAGGCAGCGGTGACCAGGGGATCGAAGCCCTCACGGCCTTTTTAACTGAACCCAATACGGTAATTTTGGGGCAGCAGACCGCTCAGGAATACGACGTCCATGCCGGAGACCGGCTGACGCTGACGCTGGCGGGGCAGCCCGTTACTGCGCGAGTTGTGGGCATTGCCCAACCGGCCAATGCCCTGACGCGGGACGCGCTTAGCAATATTCTTTTTACTGACATTGCCTCGGCCCAAGAGATTTTGGGCATGGAGGGGCACCTGAGCCACATTGACCTGATTGCCGATCACGAGGCGGACCTGGCCCCGATTCAGGCGATATTGCCCAGCGGTGCCAAACTGGAGACGGCCCAGGCCAAGAAAAATGCCGTGCAGCAGATGACCGCGGCCTTTGAGCTAAACCTGACGGCGCTGAGCCTGCTGGCGCTGGTGGTGGGCATGTTTTTGATTTACAACACCGTCACCTTTAGCGTGATTCAGCGGCGACCGCTGTTTGGCACGCTTCGGTGCTTAGGCGTTACCCAGGGGCAGCTCTTTCAGCTGATTCTGGGGGAGTCCCTGGTACTGAGCATTTTTGGTTCGTTGCTGGGGCTCGGGTTAGGGGTGCTGCTGGGCCACAGCATTGTGGGCCTCATTACCCAGAGCATTAACGACTTCTATTTTGTGGTGTACGTGCGCGACATTAGCCTCAGCCGGTTCACCCTGTTGAAGGGTATGGCTATTGGTATTTCATCGGCGCTGCTGGCCTCGGCGATCCCGGCCATTGAGGCCATGCGCACCTCCCCCAATGCCAGCCTGAAGCGGTCTAGCCTAGAGGGTAAGGTGCAGCAACTCCTGCCCTGGCTGGTGCTGGCCTGGGGGGTATTTACCCTGGGGGGTGTAGGTCTACTAAAGCTGGAAAACGGCGGACTGGTGATTGCCTTTGCAGGGCTGTTTGCCATTTTGCTGGCAGCGGCACTACTGACCCCGCCCCTGACGGCGCTGTTGATGCGTGGATTAACGCCCGTTGGTGCTGGGCTCGTGGGCGTCCTGGGCAAAATGGCCCCGCGGGATATTATTCGCTCCCTGAGTCGGACGTCAGTTGCGATCGCATCTCTAATGGTGGCCGTCTCCGTTATTGTCGGCGTGTCGGTAATGGTGGGGTCCTTTCGCACAACGGTGGTGCAGTGGCTCGATCAAACCCTGCAGGCAGATATTTACGTCACACCGCCGTCGGCCACGGCGAACCGCGTCTTTGGCAGCATTGACCCGGTGGTGGTAGATACCGTCAGTCACTGGCCCGACATCGACCATTACGTTACCTACAACGATGCCGATGTGCGGGTCACGGCCTTTGATGAGTCAGTCACGGTGGATCGGCTAGCCAAAGTGATCTCCGCCGATGGCGATGTGTCCGACGGGCAGCGGCCCTATGGCTGGATTCGCGATGACGTGAAAAACCCCTGGCCCCAGTTGGAGGCCGGAGACGGAGTAATTATTTCCGAAGCGCTGATGCTGCGGTCCGGCCTATATGAGCCCCCGGAGACAGTCACTCTAGAAACCCCTGTGGGTGAAAAGACGTTCCCTGTGCTGGCCGTGTTCTACGACTACTCCTCTGATCGCGGCACCGTCCTGATCGACAGCAAGATTTACCTAGACCTGTGGCAGGATCCCAGCATTGCCTCCTTAGGGCTGTTTGTGAAGCCGGGGGTGGAGGTAGACGTGGTGGTCAACCAACTCCGCAATACCTTTAAGGGACGGCAGGACCTGGTGGCTCAGTCCAACAAGAATCTGCGTCAGGGCTCCATCGAAATTTTTGATCGGACGTTTGCCATCACTGGCGCACTGCGGCTGCTGGCGGTAGTGGTGGCCTTTATCGGTGTGTTGAGCGCGCTGATGAGCCTACAGCTTGAAAAGACGCGAGAGCTGGGCATCTTGCGAGCCAACGGCATGACGCCCGTGCAAATGTGGAAACTCACGCTGCTGGAGACGGGCATCATCGGCAGCTTGGCGGGCTTTTTTGCCATGCCCTTAGGCTACGTGCTGGCCTGGATTTTGATTTACGTGATTAATGTGCGGTCCTTTGGCTGGACGCTGCAAATGCAAATTCAGCCCAGCTACTTTTGGCAGGCGTGGATTGTGGCCGTGGTCGCCGCACTGTTGGCGGGCGTGTACCCGGCTTGGCGCCTTGGCAATATGGTGATTGCGTCAGCGATTCGACAGGAGTAAGAGAACCATGAAAAAGTTACCCATTGCAATTTTCCTGTCTCTTCTGGTGGGTCTACTGATTGTCTTCTGGCCGCGACCGGCCATTACCAACAGCGGTCAGGCCTCCGTCGAGTGGCTGACGGCAGATGAACTGGTCGCGTCTGGTGAGTTTGCTCGAGTGTATGGTCCCGATGCGCTGGTCTTTCCCCGTGACCTTGGCCCCCATGAGGACTACCAAACGGAATGGTGGTACTACACGGGCAATCTGGCAACTGAAACTGGCCGAGAATTTGGCTATCAGCTCACCTTTTTTCGCCGTGGCCTAACGCCAGGTAAAGCGAGTGGCACCTCCGACTGGCGCACAAATCAGGTGTATTTCTCCCACTTCACCATTAGCGATATTGAGAACGAAAAATTTTACCCCCATGAGCGGTTTAGCCGGGGCGCAGACGGATTGGCCGGTGCTCAGGCAGATGCCTATCGCGTTTGGTTAGAAGACTGGTCGGCGGAACAGGTGGCACCGGGGCAGGTTCACTTGGTGGCAGATGCCGGTGATGTTGCTCTAGATCTAACCCTGACGGCAACCCAACCCCCTGTTCTCCAGGGTGACCGGGGCTATAGCCCCAAGAGCGATGAGCCAGGGAACGCATCCTACTACTACTCTGTTGTGCAACAGCAGACCCAGGGGACCGTCACGATCGATGGGACCACGATTCCGGTTACCGGCAACAGCTGGAAAGACCATGAATATTCCACCAGCGCCTTGAAGGAAGGCACCGTGGGCTGGGATTGGTTTTCGCTGCAGCTCGATGACGGTGCCGCGTTGATGCTGTTTGCCCTGCGCAATGCCGCGGAGACCGGACTCAACATTGCCGATGGCAAATATGTGGCCGCTGACGGCGGTGAGACCAGAATTCTTCCAGGCGATTGCCTGGTGACGGTGGGTGACACCTGGACCAGCCCCACCAGTGGAGCGGTGTATCCAGCCCAGTGGCGTATCGAGATTCCCAAAATTGACCTGCGTCTTGAGGGTCAACCACTCATGGCCAATCAAGAACTCAACGTCTCAAATATTTACTGGGAGGGAGCCACGACCTTTACCGGCCAGCTTGCTGATACGCCGGTAAAGGCCAAGGGCTATATCGAGATGACGGGCTACACCGACACCACCATGGCAGGCGTGCTGTAGTGGTTTGAGGGAGCTAAGGATTTGAGTCTCGATGCGCCTAATCCCACTGCCCTGGGGCCCGCCCCGTCAGTTCGGTGAGCTGTTTGAGTTGTTCCCTTAGCGTCTTCGAGAGGGCAGCGCTGGGAAAGCGCCATTCCCAGTTACCCTCAGGCTCACCGGGGGTGTTCATTCGGGCCTCACGACCGAGGCCCAACAGATCCTGCAGTTGGATAACAGACTGGTTAGCCACAGAGGTCATGGCCAGGCGGATCATGGCCCAGTGGACGGCTTCAGGTGAAAAACCACCCGTGTAGGCCATCAAGCGACCTTTCTCGTAATCTGAGGCCTGACTGAACCAGCCAACAGTGGTGTCATTGTCGTGGGTGCCGGTATAAATCACGAAGTTGCGATTCACATTTTGGGGCAAGTAGGGGTTCCTGTGATCGGACCCAAAGGCAAATTGGAGAATTTTCATGCCGGGAAAATCGAATTTATCCCGCAGGGCTTCGACCTCTGGTGTAATCACGCCGAGATCTTCTGCCAGAAACGGCAGCTGCCCTAGCTCCGACTCAATCTGTTGGAACAGGGCTGCTCCGGGCGCTTCGATCCACTTGCCGTTCATCGCGGTGGTCTCCCCCTGGGGAACCGCCCAGTAGGCCTCAAACCCGCGGAAGTGGTCGATGCGAATGAGATCGACATACTCCAGAGTGATGCGGACCCGTTTGATCCACCAGGCAAATTGAGTGTCTTCTAGAGTGGTCCAGTTGTAGGTGGGGTTTCCCCAAAGCTGCCCGGTTTCGCTGAAATAATCGGGTGGCACCCCGGCCATTTGGGCGGGCGCTAGGGTATTGGGGTCAATTTCAAAGTTTTCGGGGAAGGCCCACACTTCTGCACTGTCGTGGGCCACATAGATGGGCATGTCACCCATAATTTGGACGCCGCGCTCGTTGGCATAGGCTTTGAGCTCAAACCACTGGCGGCAGAACTCATACTGCATAAACTGGTGTAGAAAAATGGAGGGGGCTAAATCCTGCCGAGCCTGTGAGATCGCACCCTCTTCTCGTCGGGCCAAGGCGCTTTCCCATTCGGTCCAACTGGCCCCATGGTGGGCATCCTTGAGCGCCATAAACAGCGCATACTCCTCTAGCCATGCGCGTTCCGCCTCGCAGAATTCGTGGAATTTTGCTGCGTAGTCGGAGTTGACGGCAGACTTAAATCGCAAGGCCGCACGCTTCAGCAGATCTAACTTGAAGGGAATCACCCGATGGTAGTCTACGCGGGTGGCGTCGAAGCTGGGCGCTGCAGCCAGATCCTGTTCGGTGAGGAGACCTAAATCAACCAGTTCTTCTAGGTTAATCAGCAAAGGATTGCCCGCCACGGCCGAATAACACATGTAAGGGGAGTTGCCGTGCCCTGTAGGCCCCAGCGGCAAGATTTGCCACAGTTGTTGTCGGGCATCCACCAAAAAATCAACAAACTGATAGGCTTCTTTTCCCAGGTCACCAATGCCAAACCGGCCCGGTAGCGAGGTGGGATGCAACAAAATTCCACTGGTGCGAGAAAAAGCCATGGGCTGATTAGGGGCGAGTAAAACCATCCGACTTTATCACGGGACTACCGAGGCTCTATCCTTCTCTAGAAAGCTACATCATCTCTAAGTTGAAACCTTGGGCTGTCTGAGCTCAAAACCTTCAATTTTGCAGAGGGCTACGTTTACTGATGCAAGGTGCCTATGACCTATCGCAACCCGGCTCCGACGGTCGATCTAATTATTGAAATGGGCGATCGTCCCCATCGCCCTATTGTGTTGATACAACGGCTGAATCCACCGCTAGGGTGGGCTTTGCCGGGGGGGTTTGTCGATTATGGCGAATCCGTGGAAACAGCGGCACGGCGAGAGGCGGAAGAGGAGACCGGCTTGGTGGTCGAGCTGCTCGAACAGTTTCATGTGTATTCTGACCCGGCCCGCGATCCGCGCCAGCACACCCTGAGTGTTGTATTCTTGGCCACCGCAACCGGAACGCCCCAGGCCGGGGACGATGCCAAGCACCTAGAGATCTTTGACCTGTGGCAGCTACCCACTCCGCTGTGCTTCGATCACGGCCAAATCGTGCAGGACTACGTGCACTATCGGCACTATGGCTATCGACCTCGGTGAGCAAGCACCGCTGTCGAGACGCTGGAATGAGGGGTCTGTCAACGCTATTCAGCCGGCTATCTTGACTGCGGGCCTGACTGCGGGCCTGACTGTGGGCCATGCCTCAAGGGCTAAGATCGTCTAGCGCATTAGCAGGACATATTTCACATTCCTTTAGATATACTTTTGTATCGTTTTTGACTTTTCGTTTTCGAGAAGTTAAGAACTTCTTAAAAGTATTCAGATTACCTGAGATATCCGGATAAGGTGTAACCAAGATACCTCCTAACTGCGTCTCCAGCCCCATCCAGCCCTCTGTCGGCTCTTTTTGGTGGGGCTGTTTTTTTATGGGATTGACAGGGTTAGTTTGAAGGAAAACGATAGAAAAATCGGTTTGCTGATGAAATGACCTTGGATATGTTGCTCGCAGTTTTGAATACGTTGCTAACGATAAGTCAACGTGCGTTTATATTATGAACGCATAAAAATACGGTCCGATGAGTATTTTTACCTAGCATTTTTGCTTGACTTGAAGTGCTCAAAAAAGTAATCGCGAAGTTATAAATTTGCAGTGCAAATTTATAACTTAAATATCTTTATCATTAATTTGAAATAACCTTGGCCCCGTCCAGGACTGGAATTTTTCCGGTGGGGAAATGACTGATTTCAGCTGGGACGCGGTTTAGGCTCAGAACGAAATAGGCTCAGAACACTGTCGAGTGATGTCCACGACCACCTGTCCGTCAAAATTGGGGATGGGCGGGTTCGGTTTGGTCAACTGCACCCGAATTTGCTGAATGCGTGGGTCACTGCTGAGGGATTGGGTTGCGATCGCATCGGCCATCCGCTCAATCAGCTGAAAAGTCTCCGTCTGAATCAGGGTCTGCACCCCCTGCACCAGATCCACATAGTTGTGGGTGTCAGCCAGCACATCCGAAGCGCCTGCTACCGACAGGTCCAACCATAGGGTCAGATCTACTTGGAACCATTGGCCCAGCACATTCTCTTCGGGCAATGCGCCCGTATAGCCGTAAGCGCGAATACCGTTGATGTGGAGTTGATCGCTCACCTCTGGAACTCCCGCTAGTCTAAGTCTCGATGGGTAAACGCTTTAGCATTTTCCCCGGCGTAGGTGGCAGCAATGTGGCCGTTGCCTACCACGCGGTACTTGTAGGTCACCAGCCCCTCTAGTCCGACCGGGCCGCGCGGCGGCATCTGTTGGGTGCTAATGCCCACCTCTGCGCCAAAACCATAGCGGAAGCCGTCGGCAAAGCGGGTGGAGCAGTTGTGGTATACCCCAGCGGCGTCCACCTGGGCCATAAACTGATCGGCGTTTGCTTGATTTTCGGTGCAGATGGCGTCGGTATGGCGCGAGCCGTAGGTGTTGATGTGGGCAATGGCGGTCTCTAGGGACGCCACTACTTTGATAGCCAAGATCAAATCGCTGTACTCGGTCTCCCAATCAACATCGGTGGTGGGCTTCACCCCCGACAAAATCGCCTGGGTAGCGGCATCCCCCCGGAGTTCCACGCCCTTGGCCTGCATGGCCTGGGCTAGGGGCGGCAGGATAGCAGCGGCAATGCCTTGGTGGATCAGCAGGGTTTCGATGGCGTTACAGGCGGAGGGGTAGTCGGTTTTGGCATCTACTGCGATCGCAACCGTCTTATCCACCTTGGCGGACTCGTCCACATACAGGTGGCACACCCCGTCCGCATGGCCCAGCACCGGAATGCGGGTATTCTCCTGTACAAACCGCACAAAGGCATTCGACCCACGGGGAATAATCAGGTCAATTTGCCCGTCTAACCCCAGCATGGCCCGCGTCTCTTCGCGAGTGGTGAGGAGCTGTACCGCATTGGGGTCTACCCCGGCATTCTTTAGCCCCTGACGGATGGCCTTCACTAGCGCCTGGCAGGAGCGCACCGCCTCCTTGCCGCCCTTGAGAATAACCCCATTGCCCGATTTCACCGCCAAGGAAGAAATCTGCATGACCGCATCGGGACGAGACTCAAAAATTACCCCCAGCACGCCTAGGGGACAACTAATACGCTTAAGCACCAAGCCGTCGTCCAGCTCCCGGTGGATCTGTACCGTACCCACCGGGTCAGGGAGCTTGGCCACATCGCGGACCCCTGCGATCGCCCCCTTCAGCTTCACCGCATCCAGCTTGAGCCGACCGTATAGCGGCTTAGCCAAGTTGTCCGCCACCGCCGCCTCTAAATCTGCAGCATTCGCTGCCGTAATCTCGTCTGCTGCTGCCGCTAGAGCCTGGGCAATCGCTTCAATAGCCTGGTTCTTGGCTTCGGTAGACAGCCCCGCCAGCGACTGCGCCGCCCGGCGAGTTTGCACCGCAATATCATTCAAAGATTGTTCGATGGCGGCAGACGAGGTCATGGCGGTTTCCAATGCGGGTCAGTTGGGGTCTCTAGCTTATCAAGAAAGCCCAGGGGCAAGGGTGAGGGGGTGAGGGAATGAGACAGTAAGGTGGGGTAAAAGCGCTGGAGCTAAAAGGTTACAGGGCTAGCATTATTTCACATAACCCTGCTTTAGTTTTCGCTTAGCGGCTTGCCAAAAGGCTTCTAGTTCATCAATGGACAGATCTTTTAGGGGGCGATCCGCCATGCCCTCTAGCAGGCCAAACCGCTCTGTGAACCGGCGATTCGTGCCCTGCAGGGCGGCTACCGGATCCAGCCCCCGCCATCGGGCAACTTGAATCAGGCTAAAGAGCACATCGCCCAGTTCAGCCTCTTGGTTTTCCACCGGCTCATTGGCCAGCGCCGCCCGAAACTCGTCCAACTCTTCGTGCACCTTTGCCCAGACGCCGTCCAGGTCGTCCCACTCAAAGCCTGCCTTAGCGGCTTTCTTTGAAATTTTCATAGCAGCCCGCATCGGTGGCAAGGTGCGCGCGTAGCGCTCCAGCTTAGGCGTCAGCCGCTGCTCGTCCACCGCACCTTTTTCCTGGGCTTTAATCGCATCCCAGGTTTGCTTTACCTCTTCCGCCGTGTCCGCCTGACCGTCGCCAAACACATGAGGGTGCCGTCGAATCAGCTTTTCGGCAATACCCGTAGCCACATCCCCCAGATCAAAATCCTGCTGTTCGCTAAAAATCTGGGCCTGCAGCACCACCTGTAGCAGGAGGTCCCCCAGCTCCTCTTCAATATCTTTTTTATCGCCCCGCTGGATGGCATCCACCACTTCGTAAGCTTCTTCGGTTACATAGGGGATAAGCGTTTCGGGGGTTTGTTTAAGATCCCAGGGGCATCCCCCGTCAGGGTTCCTCAGTTGAGCAACAACATCAATCAGTTTCTGTAGGGCGTCTGTCTGCTGGGACACGGCAAGTTCGAGGAAAGCAACCGCCTCTTGTTATAGCAGTCAAACCCTAACGCCGCTTCCCTGACCTGCGTCGCTTCGACTTTTTCTTAAATCGCCGCTTGATGCCCGAGCCAGTCCAGTCGCTGACGTAGTGGCTGAGAGCGCCTAGCTCTAAGCCAATGAGCAGCGCCAGCCACTCCCAGAGATAAGTTGAAAAGGCGATATGGGTTGCATCCTTCAGCTCCTGCCAGGTGAGCTGCGCATTCCAGAGCCGGTTCAGGACTTCTACAATCACCAGGCCAAATAGACCCACCCACACTGCAAAGTACAGAACCCTCAACACAGTGCCAATGACTGGGCCGTGAGACCAGTGGGAACGGTGCTTTAGCGTCACCTGATAGGGGTACCAAATCCACTTAATCGGTCCCCAGCGGTTGTACTGCACGGAATGAATATCGAGGTCTGGCCCCATCATGAATCCGCCAATGAGGAAGCCGATACAGATAATGACGGTCAGGGGCACGTCCAGCGTTAGATAGAACGCTGCGGCTAATACAGCGGGCAGCGCCCAGAGGGTAATGCGATCGTGGGTCTTTCCTGAGGGCATAGACAAGATAGATTAGAGATATGGTCACTCTGCTTGGGCCTCCGAGCTTGCTTAGCCCTAGAGCGTGAAGTGCGCCATGACTCGCAACCCAGCCCAACCATTGTGCGGGGTGCTAACCCGCCAATCAATACAAATGAATTATCCAGAAATTTTTCCCTGTTGATCGGTTTTAAGCATCATCAGTCTGCTATTATCTAAATCCGAGTCAAGCGCTTGGTGCGCAACTCGCTTCTACGGACGATTAGCTCAGTTGGTAGAGCGCCTGCCTTACAAGCAGGATGTCACTGGTTCGAGCCCAGTATCGTCCATCTCTGTATTTAGGTCTCTGTGTGTGTGCCGTTTAGCGTGTTATCTATCGCTTAATTAGATAGCGCATTCGCAATCTGTAGAAGCCATAGGGAAGATCTGCGGTAACGATCTTCTCTATGGCTTCTAGGTCAATACCGAATTAAGCGTATGCAGTTCGATTCCTCACGCTGACGATGTCTCGTCAGGGGAGACATCGTGTTTCTCGCTTGACTCGACTCGTTCAATTCCGGCAAAAGCTAGGCGGAATAGCAGGTCAATCGAGGCGTAAATGTTCAATGCATTTGAAACTTGCTATGTGCAAGCTGCTGACGTTTGTCTCAATCTTGAGGGAGTAGAGACAAACATGTGAGTTGGTGAAGGTGTCGGCATTGACGTTAATAGGAGTTCAATGCCCTCAGATTGAGGCGAGCGAGTAGCGGCGGTAACCATACGTTGCTGACACAAATGAGTAGCGCCATCACAAAAATTGACAGGCCAGCTGAGGATTTATAGGCCATTAGGCAGAGCGTTTGTTAGTGAGGGCGCGTAACTATAGCCCTTACAACAGCTTTGGCAAAGCCGTAAAGTGTGGTCAGAAACCAAGCTGTCAACCCGTAGAATAACCAAAGCATTGCGTATGTGTTGGTTCTGATCGCTTGATTGTACTGCTGCAAATAGTTCAGAACCTGTTCTGCTGTTTGCACATCTTCAGGCGCTTTAGGATAAGCAGAATCGGTCAGGGTTGCTGTAAATCCGTAGGTTGTAGCGGCGGCAATCACTACACAGACAGCCAACAGAATTAAATTGATTTTGAAGTATCTTAAGCTCCTTCTAATGGAGGGAGTATCTTGAGTTCTCCTTTTCTGATAGACGATCAGGATTGTAATCAAGATCATCAAGAGGACTGGAAGAATTATGTGAGGGAAGAAAACATTTAATAGGGGGGTAAGTTGATGCATATTTATAAAAATTGACGCCTGTAACGACCGGGGTAAAAGCTTGAGAACAGATTGACGCCATCCGCCTAAAACACTGCTGTAGTTAGACTGAAGCTGTTATCTGCAAGATTCCTGCACAAGTTTCTTCTGGACTTTTGCTCTTTGTGTAAACTGTGTGCCTGGCTAGAATTGAGTTAGAGGGATGACGGAGATAGCGTTCATTGATAGCGTGGGTATCGCTGGGAAGGTCGCGATTGCGCTGACTCAAAATCTGTAATGATTCGTGTATGTCCGGTGCTGGCAGCAGCAGTACGACATTTGGATAGGGGGCTAGTGCCTGCTGTACCCGTTCAAACAACAGCTTATCGCTATAAACTGAGTGACCCGCACCAAAATCGATAACGCAGTTCTGATGGTCTGACAGTAGCCGCTCTACCGCATAGGCCTCAAACGGCTTCCAATACTGGATGACACTTTTCATCCCTTCTGTAGTCCGCTTTTGCTGAGCAAGGGCGTGATCGTAGCCAATTTCATCGTAGTAGTCCCATCGCAGGTCATCCATAGCGTGCTGAGGCAGTCCTAGTCTCTTCGCGAGAAGCTTTCCCTGAGTTGATTTGCCAACTCCAATCGGGCCAATAAGGATAATGTCAGATGGCATATGAGGACCTTGTATGGATTTCAGTAGATGCGATCACGTTTTTTTCGCCAGGGGCGATCTCAAGGTACTCGGTCTCACCGGGCTACATATCTGAAACGGTCTTTTGACTATCCCGTAGCTGTAAGAGATTCCAAAAATCACTTTCGCTGTGGTCTTTTCCTGGCTCTGTCGGGAGATAGTGAAACATCGCTCGACGGATGAGGATAGCCGTAATTCCGGCACCAACACACTCCAGGAGGGTGAACGCGATCTGCGTCATAACGTTGACCTGAGCTACCTGCTGGTTGAAAGCTGTTGTGCCAAAATCAGCCGTCACAATCTGTAGGTTAAACTTGAAGTTGGTAATGCCAATCAACAGGTTCGCTAATAATATAATCTGGGTGCCTTTGACCAGAGCTTTGTACACTCTAGGCTCACTCAGCAATGCGTTTAGAGCTCTTTCCTGACGAGGTGACTCTGGCCCCATGCCCTGCATGAGGAAGTAATACATGATGGGCCGGTGAATGATTATCGAGATGCCAAATACTAAGATCGTCAGGATAGTGCCTACCGTATCTTTGAAGGCGAACTGAATGCCGTCAACAAACCAGAAAGCGAGAAAGCCCCGTACGATTGCAAAGGCTCCAACATAGCTGGTAATAAAGTTAAATCGCCGTGTGATGAAACATGAGTCAATCAAAATCCAGCTTACGGGCACCAGCGCTGCCAAAATATAGGCAAATATCGCCCCTAGGGGCTGACTAAAATTGTTCAGGATTAGGAGGGGAATAACAAATCCAAACGCGATGTCAAGAGCGATTTTAATTTTTCGATTCATAAGCCAAAGGCTCTATTCGGTTCGAAGGGGATGACGGCTGTTGAGGACGGTCTTACCGGTTGATATCACCTGCTCAATGATATCGGCCGCCTGTTGAGAGCCTCCAGCCGCTTGAATTGATTTTTGTAGACGAACAGCATTGTCTCGATACGAGGGTTGGGTTAGCACCTGGCGGATCTTGCGGCGTAGCTTAGCAACGGTCAAACTCTGTGGAGCAATCAATTCCCCTGAGCCTGTCCAGACGATCCGAGCGGCAACACCGGGCTGGTCGTTCGTAATCGGAATTGCAACCATTGGAACGCCGTTACTCAAAGATTCCAGTACGGTATTCATGCCCGCGTGGGTAATCGTGAGAGTGGCCTTTTGCAACAGTTCTACCTGGGGTGCGTAACCCACGACTACGGGGGAACCGGGTAGCGACGGGAGGGCAGTGGGGGATATGCCGCCGCCCAAGGCGACAACGAGCTGAACGTCGATGTTCTCGCAAGCTGCCGCGATCATATCAAACAGCCACAGCATCTGATTTTGTAGGGTTCCCAATGATGCATAGACCAGAGATTGGCCCGTTAGCTGATCAAAGGGAAACTCGGCTGGTTCGCGACCGCTTGAGTCAATGCAGGGGCCGACGAAGTGAAAACAGGTCGGCAGGGACTGTCGCGGAAATTCAAATTCGGCGGGCTGTTGGCAAATTTGAGCCAGTGTGGAATAGGTGTCACAACTGTAGTCTAGCGGTGGCAGCTTTTGTCGCTGCCGATAGCGGGTAATCTGTTGGATTTGCCCTCTGGCAAGAAGCGCTAGCAGTCGATAGCCAGCTTGATTCCGTAGCCTGGCCCAAGCTTGAGACTGGTAGTGCCACGGGGTAAAAAAGGGTGGCACGTCTGGTTCAGGGTTGAACATCAAGGCACAGCATACAGTGATGAAGGGTAGGCCTAGCAACTGGGCAATGGTCGAACCACTGTAGAGAGATTGATCTACCAGTAGAAAATTCACACCTGCTGCTATAAGTGCTTCTGGGCTCTCTTCTAGCAGAATTGTGGTAGCCTGCTCGACTAACTTGAGGGAGTAGGTCAACGCAGCGAGACCGTTGAGTTGACCTAGCGTTGTGAGAGATGCCTGAGTCGAGCCCTGAGGAAACTGTCTTGCGCCAATGACAAGAAAATCTAAACCCGCGGCTACGACCTTAGCCTTACCATCAATAAAGCCAACAATAGTGACACGATGTGATCGCCGCTGCAGTTCACGCCCAATGGCAATCATCGGGTTGAGATGCCCTGTCAGGGTTGGGCAGAGAATGCCGATGTGAGCCATAGTGCATTCTCTATGCAGCCTTCTGTAGTTGGCCCACTGAGTTGGGAGCCTTCATGGTAAAGACAGAGGGAATATCCCAGGCTTCAGTGATGCGATCGCCCACAATGCGCCAAACAACAACCGCATCTAGCTCAAACGACTTATCGGCGAGCGTCATGCTGGGGTTGGCATGAACGACCACAAGTTCTTCCCCAACGGGAATGACTTGCTGAATTTTAACCTCAAAGGTGCCCTGGGTAAGAAGATCTAGCTTTTGGAAGAAGTCTTGAAGACCGCTCAACCCGACATAGTCCCCGGCAATCTCTGGTAAAGCGGGGTTAAAGTAGTGCCAAACAAAGCCATCTCCAACTAGCGCTTTTGCATCATCCAGATTGTGGGGAATCAACGCTTCAAGACGCTGTAGCAGTAACAGATTCTTGTTAACAGTCCTTTCCATAGTCTGATGCCTCAATGAATTAGATAGA
>JBCBOC010000129.1:0-7887 GCA_039821475.1 Cyanobacteria bacterium J06632_22
AAAAGGCAACGACGACGCCCATGAAGGCAACGATTGAACCGCCTGAGAAGAAAGCGCTGGCACCGGAAACGGCAGAGTCGACCGAAGCTGAAGTTGCAGAAGCCACAGAAGACGCCCCCGCTGCCTCTTAAACATGGCTGCTATTCTCCCTCAGCTCATCGTTGGTTTGGGTAACCCTGGGCCAAAGTACGATAGAACTCGCCATAATGTCGGATTCGAAATCATCGATGCTTTGTCCCAGGGTTGGCCTGCGTCAATGGTGGACAACAAGCGTTTTCACGGCACAGTGGGGGATGCTCGATCGCCATCTGGCGATCGGCTGATTTTCCTGAAGCCGACGACTTATATGAATCGGTCTGGGCAGGCTGTGCGAGCCGTAACCGACTGGTATAAGTTTGACCCGGCGGCGGTACTGGTGGTGTACGACGATATGGATTTGCCCGTGGGGCGACTGCGGCTACGACAGGCCGGTTCAGCTGGGGGGCATAACGGGATGAAATCGATCATTGCTCATTTGGGGACCCAGGCTTTTCCTCGATTGCGAGTTGGCATTGGGACGGCGAACAAAGGTCAGGAAGATGGCGTGGTTTCCCATGTCTTGGGTAAGTTTGCGCCGGCGTCCCGCAAGCAGATTGATGCTGTGATTCCGGTGGCGGTGGATGCCATTCACTTGAGTTTGCGAAAGGGGGTTGAACTGGCGATGAACCGCTACAACGGTATGGAGATTGAGGCGTAGGTCGCTGTTGAGTTTTTTGGGGCTGGCTGCGTAGGGCTCTGGGCGCTGCAAGCGTTCTCATGGCGAGGGCTTACGGTGATGGTGCTGTCTCAATATCGGTGGTTGGGTTTGGCGAATCTGTCTGTGGTTGCCAGCGTCTGAAGTTGCCGCTGCGAGCTTGAGCGTGGCAGGTGGTGCAACTGTTGAGCTGTACCGGTTGCTCGAAGGAGATGCCGGGGTGCAAGGCTGTGAAATAGACCGAATCGGCTACCCGAAAGGCCGGAATGCGACTGCCCCAATTGGCTCTAGAGTAGGTGCGCAGGTAGTTCCAGATGAGCTGCTGGTCAAACTGAGTGAGGGGTGTCAGTGGCACGCCATAGTGAGCAGGATCGGTCACCAGGGTAAACCAGGTCTCCTGAGGGAGAACTGCGGGGGGAACTGGAAGATGGCAGGTGCTGCATTGGGCGACGTAGCGGCTGCGGCCGGCCTGTTGGTTTGGGGCGACAGGGTCAACGGTACCGACGTTGGCGGCCATGTCGGCGGCCATGTCTACTGAAGTCTGGGACAAGGCGGGCTGGGGTAAGTCTGATGAGGACACCCTGGTATTGGCCGTGGCGGTTGGTCCAGTCGGCAAACTGGAACTGAATCTTAAGTCTGGCGTCAGCGCTTGAGCGCCGATAGCCTGGGATGTGCCCAAGCCGATTAGCACAAAGATTGTCATGCCGCAAACAGCACGGATGATAGTTGCCCACCAGCGTTGTTTTTTGATCCAGTTCTGTGTCATAGAATACTGTCTATTTAGCGTTAAAACGGTGTCTCTCTGGGTTCCAAATTCTATGTTCTGTGAGTAAGCTGAAAATCGGCCAATTTTTGTCAGGTCTGTAGGATTTTTCAGATTGTTGGTGTGACCAGCTTTACCGGTAGGCGAATTCAAGCATTGGCAGTTTTGCTGGCTAGATCCCCGCCGCAGTCATTCAAGATCACGTGTCTCTAGGGTTATCTATGGATTGTCGCAACATTCAGTTTCGCACAGTAGCGATTGGCTCTGGTGATGAGCTCGCTCAGCTTCAGCGTTTGTTTAATCAAACGGCCTTTTGGGCACAGGAGCGGAGTCTGGACGATCTCCGTGTTGCGATCGCAAACAGCTACCCTACGGTAACTGCCTGGGACGGCGATACCATCATTGGCTTTGCCCGAGCCACTTCGGATGGGGTCTACCGAGCCACCATTTGGGATGTGGTGATCCAGCCAGACTACCAGGGGGCTGGTTTGGGTCGAAAGCTGGTGCAAACCCTATTGGCCCATCCTCACATGAGCCGGGTTGAGCGGGTGTATCTGATGACCACCAACGAGCAAAAGTTTTACCAGCGCATTGGCTTTGAAGAGAACCAAACCACCACGATGGTGCTCTTTAATCAGCCCGTGGGGGAAGCGTTGCCACTGCTGGTGCAAGAGGCTCAAAACTAGCGTAGCGCCAGTTGTTGGAGCCTGACTTTGGTCGAAACATACCAGGGCCACTGGTAGTGCTCGGCAATCAGCCATAGCACCATGCCGCTATGCAGCAACAGGGCTAAACTCGCCCACAGAGTTGTAAAGCTGATGCCGGTAGCCGGATTGAGGGGCGGAAAGATATAGCTCGATAGCGCAATCAATGCCGCAGGCAGGCACGATAGCATCATTGAAACGACGCAGATCGTGACGGTCACTTGGGCATTGCCCTGGCGAGGCCGGCGCCAGCGCTCCCCGGTCCAAAACCAAACCATGGGCTGTGCCGTATCGACAACCTGGACCGACTGGTTAAGCAGGTTTGTGGTGAAGATGTGACGGCAAAAATCGCAGGCAAAAGCATCGGTGAGCACGATAGCCGATAGCTCACCGCTAGCGCAGATGGGGCAGCGGTAGTGCTCGTTGAGGCTCAGTGGTCGGTGACCGGATTGGGCGTACGGTAACTGAGGTGAGTCGTGCGACCCCATGGCAATACTTGAGATTAGGTAAGATCCAATCTCAAACATAATTGGACCTGCTCACCATGCTCTGGGATTGATCCAAAACTTTTCTTTGATCAACCCAAATATTGCCAATATTACCGCTGCTATAGCGCTTGCCACTTTGCTTCTAAGAAAATGGCCCAATAGGCGTATTTTCTTCCAGGGTTAACCCAGCGCACCGTGTTGGGCCAAGCGCTTAGGTATATATAGCGCTCAATTACTGAGTACTGGAGTCAAGTGACCGACGTCTCGCACAACCCTTTGTGGCGACGGCTTATATGTATCCTAAGGGCAGCTTGCGCAGCTGATAGGACAGTCATGGGCTCTCAAGCGGAGGGGCAGCGCATGGGCGTTCACGATATATGCGCAGAATAATCAACCGCTGGATGGGCCATGCGTCTACTAATGAAGCAACACCTAGGCTAGGGTGGCCAGCTGACGCTTTTGGTGGATGGCTTGGAGCTGGAGCAATAGCGCATCGGCTTCAGCCTGCAAATGTAGTAACTCAACCTGATGGTCAGGCTGATACGGATACTGTTTGACTTCGATCCAGCAAATTTTGTTACTGTCCGCAGTTGTAGCGGTTTGCGGACGGGTCGAAACCTGTGACGATACAGCTTGAGACATAGTAGTCTTCCCCCTCTTCACCTTTAACGGCTTCACTAGGAATTATTACTTAGTGAAACAGCACAGGCATTGTACCTTAAATTTCTCAATCGAAGTTTATCGGGAAGAACACTATGTTTATCTCTGTGATTGGGACAATTTATGAAATGGCTATGAAGTGGGCCCTTAGCTGAACGCTGACTCTTCGGCTGGCGTTGTGGGGGATTGGGCGCTATCTTTGGCGGCCAGGAGGTCAATGGCATCGCCCAGAGCGGTCGTGAGGCTTTGTCGGGTCTGCTCGTGGCTGGCCTGCTCATGCTTAAGACGGCGAGAGAGCTGGTCGCACAGCTTAAGGGATTCGATCAGTTGCGATCGCAACTCGTCTCCCGATTGAATTTGGTTGACTCGGTCAATAACGTCCTGCAGCTCAGCATCGTCTGGGGCGTCGCCTTGGTAAGTTGTGAGCGTTTGCATCAGCGCCTGGATGCGCCCTTGGGCCTGTTCCGCCGAGTCTCGCCGTTGCTGTGCCTCAGATTCGTACAGTTTGCGCCAGTTAGTGGCGCTGGCATAGGCCTGGTCTCGCTCGTTACGCGCCTCTGCCAACTGGCGCTGGAGGGTTTTGATCTCGGCTAGCCACTGGCTCACTTCGTTGGTCATTTTGTATTCGGCGCGGTGCTAAGGATAGGTTTTGGCGAGCAATCTCTAAATACTGGAGCCCCGCTATGGGGGTACAGGGTCGCGAATTGATAATCCCTTATACGCTAGTGGTGGGCTGGGGGCAAGGGTTGGGGAGGAGATAGGAGACAGAAGAGAGGAGATAGAAGCTTGGGGTTTGATCTAATTGCTCTTGGTTGCCTATTTGCTTTTAGGCCTTGAGCGCTATGTGCCCATAGGACGTGAGTCTGCTCAAAACCTATTCTTCGATAGTGGGCAAGTTTGCATTTTTCCGGCGTTGACGGTGCCAGTTGGGTGCAAATGCCTGAACCGATGGATCGTTTCGAATATCGCTCAGCACGGCGTCTACGGATTGGTCAGATGGGAGATGGCGATTGAGAACGCTTTCTAAGCGCTCTAAGGCTTTGTAAGAAAACTGAAACGCCAGGTCGTCTCGTAGGCTTTGGCTGATGTATTGTCGAAGCAGCGCCTGCAGCGACATGTCTTTAGCCTCAGCAACTTTGGTCAGGGCTTGGACGACATCTGTTGGTAGGTTAATGGAAACGGTTTCCGATGGAACTTGAATTGGTTTAAGCGTTACGTCGGTTTCAGAATTGCTCATCTTGGTATAAACGTTGTTCCGCCTTAGTTGCGTTACGAGCCGAGATGATCCGAGTCCGTTCACCTCTTTCAATGTGGATGACCAGCAGCAGTCGAGTTTTTAGCGAAATACCCAGCACGAAAAATCGGGTTTCGTCTTCTTTTGAAGCGTCTCCAATGACGCCAAGCGGGTCGAGGAAAACTTCGGTGCTTCTTTAAAGGTGACGCCATGCTTTTTCTCGTTACTCTCGGCCTTGGTCTGATCCCATTCAAAGTCTAGCTCGCCCAAGCTATAGAGAATGGTCACTGTGGCTGGATGAATAAACTGCCGTATTATACAAAGTATAACTTTGGGTAGGTCAGCCAATGCAGATTCAGCTTAAGAAGTGGGGTAACAGCTTAGGGCTGCGGATTCCCCATCAGCTCGCGACTCGCCTAGGGCTTAGCGAAAACTCAACTATCGAACTGATCGAGAAAGATAACACGCTAGTAATCAAGAAAAAGCGGACGCCACCATCTTTGAAGGAGCTGGTGGATAGTGCTAAGGGCTTTCGTTACCCAGACGATGTTGCAGAGTTTACTAACAGTGGTCCAGTTGGCAGAGAACTGATTTAACGGTGGATATTCGAAGAGGCGATATTATCCGCATTAGCCTGAACCCAACAACTGGCAGGGAACAGGCGGGTGAAGCTCGGCCTTGTCTAGTGTTGAGTCATGACTACTTCAATGCCGACCGAGAAGGCTTTGTCATCATCTGCCCGATTACTAGCACCGTAAAACCTGACGTTCAGGTGCTGATTCCAATCCCAGAAGGGTTTAGAGTAAGCGGCTCTGTCATTGCCGAGCAGGTTCGCACATTAGATTTAAGCGCGCGCTGGTGGCGGTCGACTGGGGATCGTTTGCCAGAGGATTTTGTTGACTATGTTGTGGCGACGCTGAACGTCATTATTGGCTGAGCTAGCCGGGCATCTACTTTTCTGGTCGCTTAAATTTGAGGGTGATCGCACCTGTATTACCCAGCTTGCCACCGTTGCCGATTAGGCTGACTTGACCTTCGGCATTGATCTCTACCGACAGCTCTACTTCATTGAGGGGTAGGTCCTGGCTGTTTTGAGCTTGCTCAAACAGATCCTGAATGATGCCCATCATGCTTTGCATTTGGCTTTTGATCAATTTTGCGTCAATGGAAACCCTCTGCTTTCTGGGCTTTGGAGGCAGGATGTCTGCGGGGCCTCGTCGAGTGTCGTCACCCCAGCCGCCGCCTTTGGGGGTGCGGCCCCCGCGTTGGCCTTCAATGGGTTCAGGAGTTTCTTCTGTGTCTTCGACTTCGACGATGATGGAGAGTTCGGGTTCAGTAGACATTGGCAGGGAACTAATAGTGGTACTTGCAGGCAATAATGATGATGGCGTCGTCGCTGACTTTGTAGACTAATCGATGTTCTTGGGTGATGCGGCGTGACCAGTAGCCTTGCAACTCATGTTTGAGTGGTTCTGGTTTGCCCAGTCCCTGGAAGGGAGAGCGGTCGATATCGCGAATCAGTTCGACGATCTTCTTATAGATTTTCTTATTTTCGAGCGCCCACTGATTGAAGTCTTCGAATGCTGCTGCAGCAAAGGTGACCGGGCGACTCATTCCAGGGACTCCAGCGGGACCTCGACTAGATTAGTGCCGTTTTCTACATCTGCCTTTGCTGTCAGTAGTCGTTCTCGGTTGGCTTCGGACCGGAGCAAATAAGCCGTTTCATCAACGGGGTAGACCATGATTTCAATTTCCTGGTCTTGAAAGATGGCCTTTAGGCTTTCTAAAAACTGTTCGTTAAGTTCGCTGGCCTTGAGGCGATAGCTAGCATTCATAGGATGATGAAATGGGCGAATATCCCTTAGCCTAACGGTTTTGAAGGGGGTGCAGCTAACCGTTCAAGAAGGTTTACTAAGCTATCTGCACCGGGTTGATTTTTGGATACCTCGATGGATATCGCCGGAGTAGGTCTGGACTCTTCTGGGGTACGCCCGACAGATTCACACCTGCCCGTTCTGACCGAGCCGCCATGGGTTGCATAGTGGCTTTAGAAGAGTGCATGAGGCGGAACTGACGACGCGAAACCCAACGGTGTTGTTGATGTTGTCGCGCGTGTTCCTGTTGCGATTGGCCGAGCGGCAGTTATCTGGATTGTTGTTCCAGGAGCCGCCCCGCAGCAGCTGGTCTGCCTACCCCAGCTTTAGCGTACAAAGCTGGGTCTTGGAACCCTGCGACTCATGGCAAAACGTTAGGGTTCTTGGCACTAAGTTAGGCCCTTGAATCTATTTGGCGAAAACGAGTTGCTCAAAAATGTCTGCTCGCAACCGATGGGTATCACCATGCTTGAGGTGGGCAGCCCAGCTTTGGACGGACTGGCTCAACCGCTCAAAACTGAGGTCGTTAGCAGCGTAGGCGGTTTGGAGGTGTTTAAAGCGATGGCGGGCCCGGCGCAGGTTGTCGTTGCGAACGCGGATGCGGTCGGGGAGCACACGAAAACCGACAAAGTTTGCACCTTGAATCGTGCGAAACAGCTGGCTCTTGATGGGATGGATTTTGAGGCGGAGAGTAGCCAGATAGTTTTCAATGGCAAGTCGACAGGCCGCTAGATAGTCGTCATCGTCTGAAAATAGGGCAAAGTCATCGACGTAGCGCAGGTAATGTTTGGCTTTGAGCGTTTCTTTGATGAAATGGTCGAAGCCATTGAGATAGATATTGGCAAAAAATTGACTGGTGAGGTTGCCGATGGGCAATCCTCGACGACGAGTGAGCGGCGTCAGCAGGTCATCACCGGGAAAGTGTTCTATGGAGGGTTCCTGAGGGTTGCTGTTGTCAATGATGGTATCGATGAGCCAGAGGGTGTCAGGGCACTTGATTTTGCGGCGAAGCAGGCCCTTGAGGATGGCGTGATCAATGCTGGGAAAGTATTTGCGAATGTCGCACTGGAGGATGTAGCGACTGCTGCGGGCGAAGTGGGTGAAGCGACGGAGGGCGCGATGGGTGCCAAAGCCCAGCCGGTTGGCGTAGGAGTCGAAAATGAAGCTGCGCTCAAAAATGGGCTGAATGATGTTGCATAAAGCGTGGTGAACGACCCGGTCACGGTAGGGGGCCGCTGAAATCAGTCTGGGCTTGGGCGAATACACCTGAAAGGTTTTGTATTGACCCGGCTGGTAGGTTTTAGCTTTGAGGAGATACCAGTCGTTGAGTGGGAATCCCGGGTCTGGATATTCAGTTTGAGATGATGTGTTGCAGAGGCTTTGTTAAGGTATTGAATGAAGGATTCGACACTGCGGACGAAGGCTGGATGG
>JBCBOC010000125.1:0-7980 GCA_039821475.1 Cyanobacteria bacterium J06632_22
AATGTCCAACGGTACCCGCATTCCTTTAGAAGATATGACCCTACGCCAACTCCGCCGAGTCGCTAGTGAGTACGGCGTTTCGCGCTACAGCCGCATGCGCAAAGTGGAACTGATTGACGCCATCCAGAAGGCCAAGGCTGGCGCGGGTACAACCGCTACACCAACGATTACCCCGGTCGAAACTGCAACTACTGTTGACGGTCAAGTCGAGGTTGAAGCATCTCGTTACACCACCGCCGCAACGATTGAACACTTGGCCGACGTCGATACTGACCTCGGCGAGCTGCCCAGCGGCTACGGTGAGAGCCGCATTGTTTTGATGCCGCGCGACCCTCAATGGGCCTATGCGTACTGGGATATTCCTAACGACCATAAGGAAGACTTACGTCACCAGGGCGGTCAGCGCTTAGCCCTCCGCTTCTACGATGTCACGGACATTGATATCAACACTCAAAGCCCCCACAGCTTGCAGCAGTACGAGTGTGATGAAATGGCCCGCGAGTGGTTCATGCCCGTACCCGTCAGCGATCGCGACTATGTTGTCGAAATTGGCTACACCACAGCTGACGGTCGTTGGCTGCTGCTCGCCCGTTCCCTGCCGGTTCATGTTCCTCCGGTTTATCCATCCGACTGGATCGAAGACCGCTTCATGACCGTCGATTGGAATACCGACTTGCGCGGCAAGACCCTGATGAAGCTCGTTCCCCCCAGCCACAAGCAAGCTGCTGGTGTGGATGCCGAGGGCAACGCTATCTACCAGGAAATCTTCGACAAGGCTCAATCCACCGAAGCGCAACGGATTGCAGGTTCTCTATTCGGCTCCATGCAGCAGGTCCCCGAGCAGGCCATCAGCTCCTATGTCTTCCCGTCCGGCGTAGGCATGTGGGCCTTCCCCAGTGTTTCTGGTCTCAACATGTCAGGGATTGGCGCATCAGAGTTGTCCCAACCGGCGCGTCCGCGTAAGTTCTGGCTGGTTGCTGACGCTGAACTGATTGTCTACGGTGCCACGGAGCCTGATGCTACGGTCACCATCGGCGGTAAGAAAATCGAACTCAACCCCGACGGCACCTTCCGCTTCCAAATGTCCTTCCAGGACGGCGTCATTGACTTCCCGATTGTGGCCGTCGCCGCTGACGGTGAGCAAACCCGCGACATCCAGATGACCTTCTCTCGCGAGACGCCCTCTCGTAACACCAACACGAAGGCTGAAGCCGTTGAAGAATGGTTTGCCTAAGCCTCGTCATCTAGTCGGCGTTAGCTTTTGTTAGCGCACCGCCTTCCAACTGTGAATAAGAGGTACAGACATCTGTACCTCTTTTTTTTGTATTTTTTGGCTATGGCAGTCGAAGGGGGGGTAGACCTGTTCGACACACACACCTCGAAAAAGGACCTTGGTGGCAACAGCTACATATGCCCGCCATCACGGTGTTCACCCCCGAGCCTTGCCGCCTCGTCCTGTAAAAGTCGATACAATTGCAAGGAGCCCCACTGAGGTTAGCCACCACGATGACGCCGGACGATATCACTATGCTTCTCCAGAAACGCTACGGCGACAGCTGCCAGGTCAGCCCGCCCGATGCCTGGCAGGTCGATACGCCAGAGTTTCGTTTATTGGTGCTGCTGTCCGCAGATGGCAATTGGCTACGGCTGTTGATACCCATCCTTCCGATACAAGAGGCCCAACCCTTCCTGGAGCAAATTTTAACGGCTAACTTTGACCAGACCCAGGAAGCGCGGTATGCCCTCCATCAGTCTGTCTTGTGGGGCGTCTTTCAACATGATGTCTCATCCCTAAGCTGTCCTCATTTCGAGGGCGCGATGGATCAGCTCCTGACCATGAAACAGCAGGGAACAGAGCCTTTTTTCAATAGCATGATTGAGGATCAGGTGCGGAAAATCATTACCGCCGCCAAGCTTCAAGGACAGTCGCTGGAAGCCACCATGCAAACCCTAGATCGATTTTATGCAGAGGGCATGATGGGCGATATGCAAAGCAGCAGCTATCAACAGAATGCGCTAACAGCTTGGCGCTATCAGCTAGAGCGGCTGTGGCCCGAGGTAGATGTCCCCACTGAAGAAATGTAGGAGACAGCGTTAAGTGAACACGCCAGCCAACAGGCCAGCCAACGGCACCACCGTTGAGCAAATTCGCAACGACTATAGTCATTTTCCCTACGATCAGAGCTATGAACTATACGCCGAGGACGTTTATTTCAAAGACCCACTAAATGAGTTTCGCGGTGTGAAACGATACCAATGGATGATTAGTCTGCTCCAAAATCTATTCCATCAGCATCAACTGGATCTACATGACATCTCTCAGCCCCAAGCTGATCAGATACTGACCCGCTGGACGCTATCTATGACGGCCCCACTCCCCTGGCAGCCACGCCTCTCCATCTCCGGACACAGCGAGTTAGGACTCAATGAACAGGGTCTGGTGGTTTCTCATATCGACTATTGGAACTGTTCTCGATGGGATGTATTCCAACAGATTTGGCGGTCTCGGTAACGTTTATAGGTAGCGTTTAAGTCAGTCTCCCTTGCATTTGCGGCTCGCTGGAGCGCTGTTCTGACTGGCTTTTGTCAAGTGTCAAACGAGTCAAGTGTCAAACGAGTCAAGTGTCAAACGAGTCAAGTCAAGGGAGAAACGCTACATATAGCCATTGAAGGGTTGGCAAAAGTATGCGACTGCAGCTGTAGCTATCGCGTACCAAACATGCGATCGCCAGCATCCCCCAAGCCCGGCAAAATATAGCCATGCTCGTCGAGACGTTCATCAATGGCCGCCGTAAAAACAGGCACGTCAGGATGCTCGGCGTGAAAATGGGCCAGCCCTTCGGGCGCGGCCAGCAAACAGACCAATTTAATGGATTGGGGATTGGTTTGTTTGAGACGATGGACAGCCGCTACGGCAGAGTTGCCGGTAGCAACCATGGGATCTACCACCAGCATTTCCCGTTCATGGGTGTCTTCTGGCACCTTGAAGTAATACTCAACAACAACATGCGTTTTAGGATCGCGGTAAAGGCCAATGTGCCCCACCCGAGCGGAGGGAATCAGCTGAAGCATGCCGTCGAGAATGCCTTGACCGGCTCGCATAATGGAAATTAGTACCAGCTTTTTACCTGAGATCACCGGTGCATGGGTCTGGGTTAACGGGGTTTCGATAGCGACCTTTTCTGTGGGCAAATCACGGGTCACTTCATAGGCCAACAACATACTGATTTCCCCAAGCAGCTGTCGAAACTTAGCTGTACTGGTGTCCTTTTGCCGCATTAGCGTCAGCTTATGCTGAATCAACGGATGATTAATCAGAGTGACGTTGTCCATGGTCTCGTTTCCCAGCCTCTCTTGTATAAAATCTCTTCGATATCGCTAAAACTATCTCTAGCGTGACGCTTAGAACAACGTTCTCAAACGGTTCTAGTCTCACTAAAACACTGTGCCGTCACTTTGAAGCGAGATGGGGGGCGTACCGTCGGGACGATGCTGCTTGGCAATGCGGCGCCCCGCAGCCCAGGTTCCGCCCTCTAGTATTTTGATGAGCGGCAGTTCTTTAGCCGTTTTATTCAAACGATGACGGATACTGTCGGCAATGTGATCGAGCCCAACCACGGTGAGGGCACGCCATTCAACCACAACGGTTGAGCCTGGCCGATGCGGCTGTTGGATCACGTCGGGATGCTTGGGCACCAAAAAGCCCAAATCCACCAACAGGCCGCCGTTACGATATTCGGCCAGCCCCGTCAGTGCATCCAAGTTGACCACCGACACCCCGGCGCTCACCAGCGGCTCAACCAGCGAATAGGTGAGCCATTGAGACAGTTTGTGAAAGGGCACCAGGTTAGTCCCCGCACTGCCGTCAGATAAGCTCGGATGGGACCAGACATCGCCCAGATTGACGCCGTTGAGCGTAACCCGGCCCGGCCAAATGGCCCCAAATCCCCGCAGCACTTCGCGCAGCAGGTTACCGGCATCCAGTTGCTGAGGATAACGGCGCTTCAACCCATCAAGTAGATTGCCTGGTCGGGGCACTCCCGATCCAAACCGTTCCGGCTGGTCCATCAAAGCTTTACCCAGAGCCTGTAACAGGGACAGCCGCCCCACAAGACCCACTAGGGGATTTTGATCGGACACCTGAAAGACATCGGCCAGCGCCGCTTCGGTGAGCTGCTGAAGGGCCTGGGCATCGACTTGATAGGGATAGTCGGCATCGGAGGAGAACGCCCCCTGCATGAAGGCGTTGAAGCTGGCAATCGCCAAGCCTTCCGACCGGGTCAAGGTTTGCCCAGCCGCGTCGTCCCGATACTGCCACTGACGACCCGCTCCTGCGTCCAGCAGGACGCTGACAATGGCGAGGTCTAGCTTGGCTTTAGCTCGCTCATCTGACGAGAGTTCTGCAAGGGCTTGGTCTAGCTGCGGGAGGCGATTGACGCCACCAACATCGAAATGCCGCCAGCGGCTGTGGAAGGGCACCTCAAAGTCGGGATAGTTCTGCTGAATGGTGTCTAGGACAAAGTCTGTCACTGTATCGAGGCGGGTGCGATCGCACCGAAAATTATCGAGCCGATCGGCCTCGCACAGTTCAAACAATTGCTGAGTGCGATCGCGAATCGCCTGCGGCCCCAACAGGTAATTCAACGCATCATCGGAAACGCCCGCCAAAACCTTCGGGTCTGCCATTACTGCATGCCCTCGTACTGACGGCCCACCGTTTTCGCCAGGTCATCCTCATCAGGCACGTCATCCTCGGAGTAGTAGCCCGCCGCTTTCTTCGCGTCAATTTCCACCTTTGCATCAGCCGGAATCAGGTCCTCTGGAATCGAAATGCGCTTGACAATTTCGATTCCAGACTGGGTCACAGCGTCATACTTCATGTGGCTCATAGACACAAACTGGTCGATGCGGGTAATGCCCAGCCAGTGCAAAACGTCCGGCATCATCTCCTGAAAGCGCATATCCTGAACGCCCGCCACACACTCAGTACGGTTGAAGTAGTTATCGGCACTATCACCGCCCTCCTGGCGCTTGCGAGCGTTATACACCAAAAACTTCGTCACTTCCCCCAGGGCACGGCCCTCCTTGCGGGCATAGACAATCACCCCAGCCCCGCCCCCTTGGGCCGTCTTCAGCGCCATTTCAATGCCATGGACCAAATAAGGCCGACAGGTACAAATGTCAGAACCAAACACATCGGAGCCGTTGCACTCGTCGTGGACCCGTACCGTCAGGGGACGATTGGGGTCAGTAATAGCATCGACCTCGCCAATGATGTAGACCGTTGTACCCCCGATGGGCGGTAGAAAGACCTCCAGATCGGACCGAGTCACCAGCTCAGGGAACATCCCCCCAGTATGTTCAAACAACGTCCGCCGCAGCTCACTTTCGTCGATGCCAAACCGCTTAGCAATCCCCGGCAGATACCAGACCGGCTCAATGGCGGCCTTAGTCACCACCAGTTCACCGCCATCCTTAAGAATCTTGCCGTCAACTTCCAGTTCACCCTTGTTGACCAGTTCTTGCAGCTCTGGAATATTGATATGCGCCTTAGTAATGGCGATGGACGGGCGAATGTCATACCCCTCGGTCCGCAGATCAGCAAACAAATCGCCATCCAAGGCACCAAAGGGGTCGATGGACACAATCTTGTCAGGGTCACCCCAGCTCGGGTGTGGGCCAATGGCGGACGTCGGGGCCGTGTTGGTAAAGTCGGGTCGGTGTCCCGGTTTGAGGTCGCCGCTGGCAATGGCCAGGGCCCGATACACCGCATAGGAACCAGAATGGGTCCCGATAGCATTACGGTGAGACAGGTTTCCCAGGGTAGCGACGACGGGACCGCGCTCGTTCGGATCAGGGTGCCCCCACTGGACAGGCAGGGGCTTGGCGCCAAAGTGCCCTGGGTGGGACGTCAGAACGATATGCTTATGCCCGTTCGCATTAACCGATGCCATTGCGTACCCCTTGTGATACTGGTTTATCGCGTCTTAGCCATTGGCGTTAGGACGTCGGATCAAGCTATCCGACTGGGCCGAATGAACAGCCCCTAAAGAAATGGCGTGCAGCCTGGCCCTAACGGATCTGGCGACTGCCTTAGCAGTGAACTGTCAAACTACCCTAGCTCTGTATGCCCAGGCTGTAGCTGTAGCAACCATTACAGCATGTCTGCAATGACACACAGTAGTCAATGCCTTCGTTTGAGCGGCCGCCGCCTTCGTCCACATCGCCGTCTCTGCCGAGCAAGAAACAGGCGGTAGACCCAATGGGCTCCAATCCTGATAACGACACAACCCCAACTATCCTCGACCCCGACTGCCCTTAAATCAAGCAAAAAAGAAACCTCACATCGCCCCCGACGGGCAACGCGACTGACCTCAGTAGTGATGTTTTATGTGCTTAAGACTACATGACTGTGACACAAGGCTTGAAGTGCCTGCCCTACCAGCAGCGCGCCCTATCTAGAACGTCGATAGTGGCACACCAGCACCTTTTCATTCGATTTTTCGAGCATTACCAATTGCTGGTGAAACTGCGTCAAGCCACACTTTTCGAGCACGCGACGGGAGCCTAAATTCCCGGCCTGGGCATCGGCTAGCACATCCTTTAGCACGGGAAACTGCCGAAAGCCCCAATCCAGAGCGGCACGCGCAGCCTCTGTGGCGTAACCCTGGTTCCAATGCCGGTCAGCTACTTCATAATGCAAGCTGGCTTCGGTCGGTGAGTCTAAGCTCAGCTCCACTAAACCAATCAGCGCGTTGGCGTCTGTAAGGCAAACCGCCCAAAGGTAAAAATCCTTATCGGCGTTGTTGGCCAGCGTTTCGCCAAACACATTCTGTAAATCTTCCACTGAGGTGGGCGACGGGTAGGGCAAAAAGCGAGAATACTCGGGCTTGGCAGAGTAGGCATAAACCGCTGGCAAGTCTGCAGTCGTGAGCGGTCGGAGCTGGAGCCGGTCAGTCTTTAGAATGGGGGTTTTCATCGGGTCTTCAGTCAGCGCTAGACCACCTTCTGTTCAACGCCAAATCCAACCAGGGAAAGCGTCTCCAGCGGCTGGTCAGCGGGGGGGCGCACATAGTTGAAGATACGGCGGATGCGCATGGCTGGGTTGATGAGGGTAATGGAGTCCACCGAAACGGTTTTGGTATAGTTCGTGGTCATGAGCAGCTCCCGCGTGGTGGCATCAAAGCGGAAGTGGGAAATAATCGGTCGATCTTCCTCGTAGGCGCGATCACGCAGGTAATCGCCCTCTAGCATCTCTCCTTGCTGGGCCTTCACCACAAACATCAGGTTCAGCGCCATGGATACCCGCTCACCCTTTTCTGACACGGTATCAAACGCCAAGCGGAAGCCAGGAGACCCTTCAATATTTTCTGCCACACCGTATTGATTATCGTTTAGCACCTTTTGCTTGAGTTCCGTGGTCAGCGGCGACACCTGAAAGTCGGTGTGGGAACGCTCTACTTCATTGTGACTGAGGTAGTGATAGGTGCGATCGCTAGCCCAGCGCCCGATGCAGTGGTCGAAGAACTGGTAAAAGGGGTCTAAGGAAGTCATGGCGATCTGAAACGCGATTCTTCGGCATTTTAGCTCAAAGGCCCGCGTTCTCTCAGAACCTAAAGGGTATCTGGAACAGGCATTGAGTCGACATGAGCAACTCAGATGTCTTGCCCAATCATAATGCGATGTCCATCAACAGTCCGCAGCCCAAATTCTCTCATCGCCCAGGGTTCATCTCTCAGGGGCTTAACCACCTCTACATGATTGGCAATGGCCCGAGCATAGTAAGCATCTACATCATCAACAGCTAGATAAGCAAAATAGGAATGGTCTCCTAGATCGCGAGCAGGCATAGCCGTTGGACATTCACCGGCCATAATGTGGCAGCCATCTTGAACATACATTCTCCAGCCCGGATCGTCTAGCGCATGAATTTCAAACCCCAACACATCTTGGTAAAACTTGCTAGAAACCGCCAAATCC
>JBCBOC010000005.1:0-20155 GCA_039821475.1 Cyanobacteria bacterium J06632_22
ATAACCCGTAGGGGCACAACATGTTGCGCCCCTACGGGTTATCCCCACGGGTTGGTGGGCGGTTCCCCCAACCCAAAATTACCGGCCCCGCATTTCCATTTCCGCCGCCTCAAACCGGGGCACGGACCGCGCGCCACCCAGCAATTCCGACAGCATCGCCACAGGCGGTGCCTCATGGGGCCAGGCAAAGGCATGCTTAAACGCCGCCGCCTGACAGGCCCGCAGCCCGTCAAACCCAATCACGTCCTGGGTCAGCAGATTCTCGAACTCAAAGGGCAGCCGCACGTTATGCAGTCCGGCATTGTCCGTGCAGATGGCAATATCCACCCCGGCATCAAAGCAGCGGTCAAAGACTGTCTTTAGTTCGCTAATCTCATCCAGTGTGCCGGTTTGCAGGTAGGTGGTGGGGCACACCTCTAGGCACTGGCCCCGTGCCGCCACGTCCTTCAGTAACTCCGGATAGTACAACGGAATCTGAATACCATGACCGATACGCATTAGGTAGGGCAGCAGTTCGGGATAGCAGCCGTTCTTGGTTTCATAGAGGTGCCCAGTGGTCTTAATCCCGAGGGACTGGGCGTAGGCGTAGAGCCCGGCTAATTCATCCAGTCGTTCAGCGTAGGCGCCGTCACCGCCCGCTAGGTCAATGGCGCAGACGTAATCGGGATATTCTGCGGCTAGATTCACAATGGCCCGGTTCACCTCGTTGGGTAAGCGCGAGTGCATACAGAGAATCTGCTTCGTCACCACTGGATACTCGCTCTGCTGGCTGGCCCGCCCGACAATCTCGACTACCTGGGCCATTTCATCAATGCGCTCGGTCTGACTCAGATGCTCGGGTGTTCGGTAGTAGGGCGTGTAGCGCAGTTCTAAATAGGCTAAGTTCTCAAAAATATACGCGCCGCGAATCAGTCGATAAATAAAGTAAGGCAGCGCCTCTTTAGTCTGAACGCTTTCTACTAATGTATGGAGCTCCAGATACTCTTCGAGGGAATCCTTGGGCTGCGTATAAAACTGCTCAAACTGTGGATAGCCGTCAAACCGTGCGGACAGGTCGGGACGATTGCGCTGAAAATAGCGCCACAGAATACGGGGTACGACGGAACCGCCGAGGTGGCGGTGAAGTTCTGCGTAGAGACTCATAAGCCCTCTGAAGATATGGATGGTTCCTAGAAACGACGCCTACTTAAGCAGCAGGCGTCGCGTAATTGTGAGTTTTAAGATGCGGATTAGAAAACAGCTATCCAGAAAGCGCTTGCTGATAAACCGCGTTCCATTTGAAAGCTGCAGCTTCCTCAAGGGAAACGACAGCACTAGATGCGGTCAATACTTAATACCGTTCAAAGATTCAGAGCCTATAGTCACACGGCTGGAATCCACAGTACCTAGCGCTTTTACTCGGTCGGATAGCAAGAAGACACTAAAAGTTATTAACAGTTTTACCTCAAACCCGTGAGATCCGCATTGGGGGATAGCAGCAGATCTGCAGGGTCACTAATGAGATTCTAACAAATGCTCCAAGGGGTGAGCAGCGATGCTTTCGCGTCAGGGATCTGACGGGGGGGTCGCCCATTACACCAAACCACCCAACCCGTTTGGCCCTGCTGGCCTCGGTAAACCTGCTATTGACACCCCTGACCTTTGCTACCGATAATGGTCATTTGTTCAACTTTAGTTAGTAAGAACCCTTGGCAAACGTCGTCGTAATCGGTGCCCAGTGGGGCGATGAAGGTAAAGGCAAGATAACGGATCTGCTGAGCAAATCAGCGGATGTGGTGGTGCGCTACCAGGGTGGTGTCAATGCAGGCCACACCGTTGTCGTTCAGGATCAGACTTTTAAATTACATCTAATTCCTTCCGGGATTCTGTATCCAGAGACCGAGTGTCTGATTGGTAGTGGCACGGTTATTGATCCTAAGGCGCTGATTGGCGAACTGGATAAACTCGACGAACTGAAGGTGTCCACTAACAACCTGTTCATCTCCGAAACGGCCCATGTCACCATGCCGTATCACCGCATGATTGACGAAGCGGCTGAAGAACGGCGCGGCAGTAAGAAAATCGGTACGACCAAGCGGGGTATTGGTCCCACCTACGCTGACAAGTCCGAGCGTACGGGGATCCGCATCATTGATCTCATGAATCGTGAGACCCTCCGCGAGCAGCTGGAGTGGACCGTTAACTATAAGAACGTCGTCTTGGAAAAACTTTACGGTCTACCGCCGCTAGACCCCCAAGCCGTCTTTGATGAATACACCCATTACGCTGAGCGGTTGCGTCCCCACATCGTCGACAGCTCTTTGCTGGTCTACAACGCCATTCACGAGCGCAAGAATGTTTTGTTTGAGGGTGCTCAAGGCACGCTCCTCGATCTGGATCACGGCACTTACCCCTATGTCACCTCTTCTAATCCGGTGGCGGGGGGCGCCTGCATTGGTTCAGGGGTTGGCCCCACGATGATTGATCGGGTCATTGGTGTTGCAAAGGCGTACACTACCCGCGTGGGGGAAGGGCCATTTCCCACGGAGTCTCTAGGGCGTGCTGGAGAGATGCTATGTGAGCGCGGCGCAGAGTTTGGCACGACCACTGGGCGACGTCGACGCTGTGGCTGGTTTGATGCCGTGGTGGGTCGCTATGCAGTTCGCATCAATGGTTTGGACTGTTTGGCAATCACTAAGCTAGATGTTCTGGATGCCCTTGATGAAATCAAGGTTTGCGTGGCTTATCGGCTGAATGGCGAACTATGTCGGGATATGCCCGGTAGTGCTCAGCTGTTTGCTCAGTGCGAGCCGGTCTACGAAACTATGCCGGGATGGAAGCAGTCCACCGCAGATTGTCGTAAACTAGAAGACCTGCCCAAAGAAGCTCTAGATTATTTAGAGTTTTTGGCCAAGCTGATGGAAGTGCCCATTGCGATCGTATCGCTCGGGGCTAGCCGCGATCAGACCATCATTGTCGAAGACCCCATCCACGGTCCCAAGCGAGCTTTGCTGTACGAAAGCGACAGCGCCTTCAAGGTCGCTTAGCCTGCTGTCGAGTCACTGGCGATGCGGGGGCTGCGCCCTCACCCTTTTGTCCTGCGCCTGGTTTACGAGTTTTTTGTCCTGTTACGCTAAGCAACTGTTATGGAATTGTCGATTGAATGTCAAAAGCGCGGTGAGGGTGAAAAGCCCAAAGCCTTACGTCGAGATGGGGTGCTGCCTGCTGTCCTGTACGGTCATGATGGTACTAACTCGGTTGATCTAAAGGTCAATACGCATCAGGCCGAAGCACTGCTCCGGAAGGCGGTGGTCAATAAGAGCGTTATTAACGTTAATGTGCCGGACATCTCCTGGAATGGGAAAGTGATTCTCCGGGAAGTTCAGAGCCATCCGTGGAAAAATCAAATCTATCATCTCAGCTTTTTCTCCATTGCCGATCAGGACGAGCTAGAGCTGACCATGCCGATTCACTACAGCGGTGAAGCTAAAGGCGTTAAGAACGATGGTGGCATGCTGGACACGGTGATGACCGAAATGCAGATTAAGTGTGCGCCGGATAAGATTCCTCAAACCCTCGATATCAACGTCTCTGACTTGGGTGTAGGGGATTCGCTGCACCTGGGGCAAATCGTTCTGCCGGAAGGCGTATCTGCGGTGGGTGATGCTGACCAAATGGTCGTTTCGGTACTGGCACCCCGCAAGTCTGATGGCGAATCGTCTGATGCTGAAGATGCTGTTGAGGCAGAAGCTGCCGTTTAACCTGTCAAAGGTGTAACGCTGAGTTTTCACGTCTACAATCTATAAAAGAGCCGCGCACATTTGGCTTGTGCGCGGCTCTTTGATTTGAAATCAGTATTGTCTGTGGACGGTAGTGGGGCCGAACGGGACCTTTCCGCGCACAACGCCGAAGCCCACTGTTCGGGGTGCTAGCTGTTCGGGGGCAGACTATGGCAAGGCTAACTGTCCTGCAAAGCTAAGACAACGACGGTAATGTTGTCGCGTCCGCCCCGCTCTTTTGCGGCGTCCACTAAGGATTCGGCGGCAGCGGTACAGGCGCGGATCGACTTGAGGTGCGAGGTAATCAGGGCATCGGATAGTTCTTCCGTGAGTCCGTCACTACAGAGTAGTAACCGGTCTCCTCCTTTCACCTCAAAGGCTTGCACATCGATTTGGAGCAGGTCTTCACGGCCCAAGCACTGGGAAAGTACATGACGCCAGGGATGATGCTTGGATTGTTCGACTGTGAGTTCACCTTCACGGATGGCACGGGCAACCCAGGTGTGATCCTCGGTAACCTGGTGTAGTTTAGGGCCTCGCAAACGATAGAGGCGAGAGTCGCCCACATGGCCACACCATGGTTCTTGCTCACCATCTCGAAACATGAGGACGACTGCTGTCGTACCCATATCGGCGCGTTCGGGGTGAGCTGCTTGGTCCTTGAGAATAGCCTCGTTCGCCTTGATCAAGGCGTCTCGCAGCAGGTCTTGAGACGTCCGGGACGAGGTCCACTGCTGGTTGAGATAGGTTTGGATCACGTCCGTTGCTAGGCGACTGGCTTCTTGACCGCCAGCATGACCCCCCATGCCATCTGCCACGATAAAAAAGCGCCCGTCCGGATCGATGTAATAGGCGTCCTGGTTGCTGGAGCGAAGCAGGCCCGGATCGGTCAGGCCCGAATAATAACGTTGCATAGTGACCGTATCGATCAGGAAGGTGACGGGAAGGCGACCCAGGCCGCGTAGGGCTGGTGTCAGCAGGAAGGTGTTAGCCCAGGGGGAGGGCATGCTGGTGTCAGCAGTGGATGTGGGTGAGGGCTGACCTATCTGGCGGATTAGGGCATCCGGTCGTCTCGGCCCAGCTTGAGCATCAGCCGCAGTAGTGCAATGCCAGTGACACTGGCTAACCCTGCTGCACCAATTGCCAACCCTAGAAAACCGTTGACTAGGAGCAGCGTGGCGGATAAGACGAACGTCCCCAGCAGTAGCGTGTAGTTGGTCGCCATATTTACAGTGCCCACCCGACGCAGGATTCGATCAGTTTCGATGGAGCGAACCCGAACTCGAATGTCACCGCGATCGAGCCGATCGAGGGTATCCTCAATGCGACGGGGTAAACCAAAGGCGGTAGTCCCGACTTGGGCAGCCTGACGGCCGATCTCACTCAATAATCCGTTGGGGTTAGTTGCATTGCCGTTAGTCATAAGGTCGTTCGCAAACGGCTTAGCCGCCTCCATAAAGTTAAAGTCTGGATCAAGTCCTTTGCCCACCCCTTCTAAGGTTGAGAAGGCCCGCATTACAAATGTGAAGGTCGCTGGAAAGCGAAAGGGCTGGTCATAGGCCACGGCGTATAGGTCGTCACTAATGGCCGTAATGGACTGCTCCTCAAAGGGCTGGTCCATAAAGTTGTCGAGAATGTACTGGATGGAGCGTCGCACCGGCCCCATATCGTCCATTTCTACGAGCGCACCCAGTTTGACGAGCGATCGCATGACCTGCTCGGCATCGCGCTGGGCAACACCCATAAACGTTTGCATGAGACCGTCACGGGTCATGGGCTGAATTTCGCCCATCATGCCAAAGTCATAGAAGATGAGTGATCCATCTAGGTTGACGGCAATGTTGCCTGGGTGGGGATCGGCATGGAAGAAGCCGTCGTTAAGCAGCTGTTTCAGATAGGCTTGGGCACCGAGTTGAGCCAACCGAGCGCGATCTAGGCCAGCCGCTTCCAGCGCTTCGTAGTGGCTAATCTTGATGCCTGGCATGTACTCCAGCGTCAGCACCTGGGGAGAAGCGTAGCGCCAGTAGACGCGGGGTACGGTTACCCAGTCTTCCTCTCGGAAGTTGCGGCGGAAGGTGTCGGCGTTGCGGCCTTCGTAGAGGAAGTCGATTTCGAGCCAGAGGATGCGACAGCATTCGTCATAGATTCCAAGCCAATCGCGTCCTTTACCCCATTCAGGATGGTTTTGGAAGTAGTTCGCGATGCCCTTCAGAATGGCTAGATCGATTTCGAAGAGACGCTTGAGCCCTGGCCGCTGTACCTTAACGACAACCTCTTCCCCTGAATGAAGCTGGGCTCGGTGCACCTGACCTAAGCTGGCTGCCGCCAGGGGAATGGGATCAAAGGTCTTGTAAAGTTCGCCAAGGGGGCGGTTAAGGTCGCGCTCAATAATCACTCGAGCCTGTTCATAGCTGAAAGCAGGAACCTCATCCTGCAGCTTGGAGAGTTCCTCAACATACTCTGCTGGAAACAGATCGGCGCGGGTAGAAAAAAGCTGGCCCAGTTTGATAAATGTAGGCCCTAAATTGAGAAATGTCTTACGAATCCAGACGGCCTGGGCCCGGCGCCTAGCGGTCTGTTTTTCGGGTGTGATCGCTCCGGCGTAGCTCCAACGCTTGTTGTAAAGCCAACGCTTGCTCAGAAACGTGAGAAAGAAGGACCAAATATCAATGGACCGCTCTAATTTGCTGTAGCGACGGGTCCAACGGTACTTGCTCTCAGTGGGATACACCGGCTTGGGTGGCAAGGTCACGGGGGTTGACGATGCAGCTCCGTTGGCTGGCACCGCATTATGGTTCGCTGAACCCGCTGTCTGGGGTCGCGAATGCGTCCTGTCGCTCTGTTCAGAAACCGTAGACACTCAAGCTCCTAAAACAATAAGAAAGGCATCAATTTAATGCCTTAATCAATCCAAAGGGTTCTAGCCAAATCGGCTATGCTGCTGGGCAAAAAGCCATCCGGTCTGAGCGGCTGCTTTTCCATCATTCCCACCCGTGTTCTGAGTCCACCCTCCAAGGCTCAGGCAAAAGACTAATCATTGAGCTAGCCCTGCTCATTTAGGGGTGCGCTGTTCTCCGCTAGATTCAATGGACTGCTTAAAAATGTCCGGCTCAAGATGTCCGGCGCAGGCATTTAAGGGCTTAACCCTCTAGGGTGCTGCGGTACTGCTGGACAGCGACCCGCACCTGGGCAATTTCGGCTCTGAGGGTATCAATTGTCGCCTGTAAATCTTCTACCGTGGCTGCTGCTGGCTGGCCTTGGGCAGAAGCAGTGCTAGCGGTAGCGTCAGCCTGGG
Organism: Cyanobacteria bacterium J06632_22; assembly: GCA_039821475.1. Classification (GTDB taxonomy): domain Bacteria; phylum Cyanobacteriota; class Cyanobacteriia; order Phormidesmidales; family Phormidesmidaceae; genus CAWUKV01. The sequence continues at coordinate 7,054 of JBCBOC010000005.1, forward strand.
CTTGGGCTCGCTCGAGGACAGTTTCGGTAAATTCGCGGAGGAACTCCCGCTGTTCAGCGTCGAAGCGACCAACGGCGCTAAGGCCCTCGGTAACCACTTTCTCTAGCTGCTCACCGACAGCAGTCGCGAGTGCTCGGCCCAAGAAGAACGCCTGCTGGGTTGAATTGCTCATAACAGATGAATAACGGGAGAGTACTTGGGGGTGGATGGATGGAGGGGATGACCATGGAGAACGGCTCTGGAGAGAACGATTCTGGCCATGCCGGTCTGCTTGTACAAGGTGCGTCTGACAGGGTTGGACAGATAGCAACATACGCAGCACTAGACCACTAGGTCATTATAGCGGTCTAGCCCTCAATATTCAGGTATCCTGCGGATCAGATAGGTCGGTTCAGAGATGATGTCTGCGTCATCGTGGTACCTGTACCGTGCTCTGGATTAGTCGTCTGCTGTATTCTCGGAGGATGGCGCGTCCTCGATGGGAGCGGCAGGCGCAATTGGGCGAGCCTTTTCAGGCAACCTTAACGTGGGTGTCGGTACCGCGGTATCGGCTTCGGAGAGGGGGGTGGGTGCCGCAGGCAACCCGGTGGACTCTGATGGGCTGTCAGGGGCAGCTAAGGGATTTGAGTTGCGGAGGGGCTGCGGGTTTTCAAGTGTCCCCTGTACCAAGGCTTCCAGATCTGGGGACTGTTCGAGTTCGTTGGGACGCGTTTCTGACTCGACGTTGGATAGAGGGAGCGGGGATGATAAAGGCGCTACAGCTTGATCGGAGTCGTCTCGGTCTGTGGGTGTGGCTGGCGTCGTATCGCTAATGCGATTCGAGGTGCTAGCGGGTCGGGATGTCGCCGCTTCTGCTGCAGGTAACAGACGCCTGGCTGGGGAGGCTTCGAGATCTCGCTTAAGGTGACTGGCGCGGGGCGCCTCGGGTGGCCAATCGGCTAATGGCGGGAAGGCCTGTTCCGGACTCAGGCGATTTTCGGCAACGCTGGGAACAATCCGGAACCTCAGAGCCGACCCTACCCCTAGCCCAAAGACGCCTGCTACGAAGGCAGTTAGGGCTAGACCCAGATAGCGCCGACGGTGCGATCGCAATGCTGGCTTAGAGGGCTTAGATGTAGGCGTAGGGGCAGGTTGCATAGGGTCCGAAGAAGACGCGGCTGAGCAAGAATGTTCCGTGGACAGAAATGTTGTTCACTTCTCGGGTTAGGGCTGGCTCGCAGGCGGAAAGTATCTGAGTCTGTCCCATGGGCTGCCTGTACCGCAAGCGATTTTCCCATGACCCGACAGGACTTCATGCCAACTTAAAGGCATGGCGGAACGTAGGCAGGGCAAACCCGAGAACGGCGAGGACAGGATTAAACCGCCCTTGATTATGCTGCTTGGAGGCTGTGCCCGTCTGAATTGCCTGATTGTGGAACGGAAGCCGATGGCCAAACAATGACTGGCTGTAGCAGCGCGCCTGCCGTGACTGCAACCAGACGACGTCGACATCAAAACGATATCAATGTCAATCAGGGTGAACCGATGAGGCTGACACTATTGAGCAATCTAACATTCCTGTTTACAAAACGAGAAGGGGGCACCGTGAAAGCCCTAACCTGATTGCCCTTAGCGCTTTAGCCGTCCAGTGTTTCGCCTAGTGATGTGTGATCTCTGGTGTTAACTGTGACGCGGCACGGGCTAGAGCGATAGCTAAGACCAGGCTTAGCATCTTGGGGGTAGCTGAATTTGTCAAGGGTTTAGGCGCGGATAGTGCTGTGCGATATAAGACAGGGCTGTATCTCGGTCATTCACTTGACCGTCTAAGGTGGCTGCCCGTAGGTTGGCGAGCATGGCTTTGAAGTGGGGGCCTGGTGCGTATCCTAAACGGCGTAAGTCGTGGCCGTTTAAAGGGGATGGGATAGCTTGGAGATGTAGCAGGTAGTGCCAGATTGGTGGCCCTAGGGTGCGGGCATGGCGCAGCGCGATCAGCCACAACAAGGGAGTGGGTAGGGGCCTCAGCACGTGATCGATGTCACTGGGGCGTTGGCAGGTGGGCAGGATGCGGTTGAGATGACCCTCAGTCTCTGGGAGTTGGAGCAAGCGCTGCTGGCTGTCAGTGGGCAAGTCCAGGGCGGTGGCGACCTCTGCTGCGGCTGCTCCGAGGTCTGCTAAGAGGGCCTCTAGTAAGAGTTGCCAGCGAGCCGGGGTAGCTGTGCCGAACCGCTGTATCCATCTATTTAACCGGTTCAGCTGCTGGCCGATGGCAGGGGTGAGGTGTAAGTCTGGGTGAATACAGCTCAGGGCGCCTAAGGTCTGGAGTAAATCGAGAGCGGCTCGCCATTGAGGGGCAGAGAGTAGCAATTTGAGTTCGGCCCGCAGTCGGGTTTGCAGGGCCGGTAGACGGCGATGGGGGAGGCCTGACCGCTGTAAGTCGGTATAGATACCGCTTGCGATCGCATAGTGAATATACTCCTGAGTTTGGGCCTCTAAGCGAAAGCCCAGCCGAGTGGCAAACCGCACCGCCCGAAAGATGCGCGTGGGGTCTTCAATAAAGCTATTGGGGTGGAGTACGCGGATGATGCGTTGTTGCAGATCTAGCCATCCGCCAAAGAAATCTAACAGCTGGCCACCTTGAGGCGGCGTTAACCGAATCGCCATGGCATTGATAGTGAAATCACGCCGGTAGAGGTCCTGACGGATTGAGCTGGCTTCTACTTCTGGATTAGCGGCAGGGTAGGCATAGAACTCAGTCCGGGCCGTGGCGATGTCAATCATGAGTGGTCCCAGCGCCGTTCCCTTCGGCCATGTCAGCGCAGCGGTTTGAAACTTGCCATGGACCTGGATATTGACGGTGGGGTCTTGTTGTTGAATGACCTCTGCCAGGGCGACTCCGGCGCCAGCGGCAGGCGAACGGTGGCCGCCATCTACTACGAGATCAATATCTTTTAGAGATAGCGATTGGCCGGCTGGGGTGAGCAGCAGGTCTCGCACCGCCCCACCTACCAGATAGACCTGCCAGCCCTGTTGATCAGCGGCGGTCGCAATCTGCATCAGCGCTGACCAGAGGCTAGCGGATAAGCCCTCCTGTAGTCTGGACGTGAGCTGTGGAGCCGTGGGCAGTGCTGGACCGGTCGCGATGGAAACGTTCGACTGAGGCTGCTGCATATAGTCGGTATGGACCTGGCGCAGTAAATCACTACGGGTGACAATACCCACCAAGGTCCCGTCCTCCAGCACCGGCAATCGGCCAATGTCGTGGGTGATCATCAAACTGCGGACGGTGACGATTGGCGTTTGGGGGGAGATGGTTTGAACTTGACGGGTCATGTAGCCCTTGACGGGGGCATGGCCGAAGCCGTGGTGTAGGGCTAAATCGATATCACGGCGGGAAATGAGGCCCACCAATTGGGCGGTGTCCGTCACGACACAGAGGCCAGCATGCCCATAGCGTAACAGCACGCGTTGGGCTTGGCTGATGGTGGTGGTGGGCCATACCGTACGAACGGGAGTCGACATAATGGTGCCGATCGTTGCGGCTTTGGGGACCTGCTGTCGTAATTGGGTGAGGACCTGGTCAAAGGTGGCCCTCAGCTCAGTCTTGGGCGTGTCAGTTTTAGCGGTGATCGATGCCGCTGCTGCCTGGGGATGACCGCCGCCGCCCACAGTGGACAAAATCTGGGCAAAATCTGGCCCCGTCATGCCCGATGTGAGCGCTGGGTTCGTCGTCTGGGGATGTGCCTGTTGATAAAGTGGGGTGCGGGCACGGCCAATTAGAGTGAGTTTGCAATGGCCTGATTTGGTCGGATGCAGCGCACCCAGCAGCAAGGCATCCACAGAAAGGATCGACATTAACAGCCGGGTAAGGCTAGATAGGCCAGGTACAAATTCATCGAGCTGTAGGCATAGCCAGCCAAGTCGGTACCCTTCTTTTTGTTCGATCTGGCTATCCGTTAGGGCCAGGGATAAAAGTTGGCGCAACGGCTCCGACAGCGTGGTCTCGGTGGCTTCTGCAATGATGTCCTGATCCGCACCCTGAGCCATCAGCCAGGCGAGTGCGGCCGCGTCGCGGGGCTGGGCCTGTGCATAGCGTAGTGAACCGGTATCAACGTGGATGCCCAGGGCCATGACGGTGGCGACGGCTGGGGATACGGTTTTGCCCTGGGCTTGCAGGGCTTCGGCAATCACAGTGGTGACGGCACCCACGGCTTCCAAGTGCAGAATAGCCTGGGGGATATCGGCAGGGGGGGCGGCTCGGGTGGAGGGCTGATCGGCGGCATCCGCAGGCGCCGCAACGTGGTGGTCATAAATAGTGATGGCAATGCCCCGCTCTATAGCTGCGTCGACCCATGGAGCGGCCAGGCCCAGACGGTTACGCGTTTGCGCATCGACAAGCGTCAGAGAGCGGATTTGAGTGGGGTCGACGGCGCGGTGATCGAGCAGGGGATAAGCATCCCGATGTAAGGCCAAGAATGCCTGAACTGCAGGATGGCTACCCCCCGTCAGCACAATCCGTGTGCCGGGTTGAAGTTGAGAGATCCCCACCGCTGCGCCAAGGGTGTCAAAGTCTGCTGTGGTATGACAGAGAACTAAATCCATTTCCTGAAACGCAGCACAACGGCTTTCGTAAGCGGCCTAATTTTGATAGCGTACTTTAAAGGGTTGTGCTCCGTGCCAATCGCAGCCGCCTGAAATATAACAGTTGAATGGCCAATAGGACATTCAACTGTAAGTTCCAACGCACTCAGGATGGCGGGTTCATTCACCCCAGACTATGGGGCTGATCTACGTGTCCAGTGCCCAAGAACTGACGCAATAAGTAACTGTCTTGAGAGTAACGATTTTATGAGCATTATTTTCCAGCTGGCACTGTTCGTTTTAGTGCTGTGGTCGTTTGTGATGGTCGTTGGCGTCCCGGTTGCCTATGCTTCCCCTCAAAATTGGGATCAGTCCAAGCGCTTGATCTTTTTGGGATCCTTGGTTTGGGGTGCGCTGGTGATTGTGGTAGGCGGTCTCAACTATTTTGTAGTTTAGGCTGGCTCTATGGGCCGCGGTTTGGACGCGTGCTAGGGACTGTTGGATTTGGTTTAGCCGTCGTGTTTTGCGCGACCTATTTTGTACATGGCTGTTTTTGAAGGCTCGTTTGCCCAGTCCGGGGATTATCGTTTTGCCCTAGTGATCGGTCGCTTTAATGACCTAGTGACGAATAAGCTACTCGCGGGCTGTCAAGACTGTCTCAAGCGCCATGGCGTTGACGTGAATCCGGATGGGAATCAGGTCGATTATGCCTGGGTACCCGGTAGTTTTGAGGTCCCTATGGTGGCTCGTCAGTTGGCTTTGAGTGGTCGATATGACGCCATTATTTGTTTGGGGGCCGTGATTCGCGGTCACACGCCGCACTTTGACTATGTGGCGTCTGAGGTCTCTAAGGGTATTGCTGCGACGAGCTTCCAGACCGGGGTGCCTGTTGTTTTCGGTATTTTGACTACAGATACCATGCAGCAGGCCTTAGAGCGGGCGGGCATTAAGAGTAATTTGGGGTGGAGCTATGCCATGAGTGCCCTAGAAATGGCAAGCCTCATGCCTCAGGTCCGTAGTGGTTCGGCTGCTGTCCCATCGATTAACGGTCTGCCTCAGAGCGTGGGCTCACTGCCGGTACCCACGGTCGAGGGTTCTGACTAGACTGTATCCTGGCTTAACTCTGGGGGCTTTTGCACTAGAGGAGCCACATTTTAGACCTATCTAATGTTGAGTCTAGTCTGGCTTCAGTCGGCATTCAGCTCGTCTGGATGGGGGGACTGCTCCAAGGTCTGGAATCGATACACTGTGGATGTGTCAGGTCAGAGGCTGAGGTCAATGCCCCCCTATAAAATCGTTGACAATGGTCCCGCTTTTTGACATTCTAGGAAAAGTCGCAAGACCCCAAAAGGCTTGCGGGTGTAGCTCAGTGGTAGAGCGTCACCTTGCCAAGGTGAATGTCGCGCGTTCGAATCGCGTCACCCGCTTTTTAGATTCGATTGATTATTTTGATGCCTGAATGAGTTCAGGTTGATGCGGTTTCGTATTGGGTATCACATTGTAGTGTGCTTGATGCTGAGTGGCCGCCGCCCTCAAGTGCCCGAGCGGAGTGATCAACGCTATGCCCCACGTTATTCTGGCAGGCGTAGGATAGGCAGCGGGTTTGCGTAGAAGGCGGGCGTTCTGCGTGATGTTTCAACGTGCTGAGCCAGATCATGTGGCCTGACGCGGTATCTGCGTTAGACGGTGAAGGCGAGATGCCCATCTTTAATGATTCGGGGCAATGACAGACGCACGGTGCTAGCAACACGTGGGATGCCATCTTGCGGGAAAATAACTCGCAATGCGTGCAGCGCGCATTGCTTTGGTGGTGGACATAAAGAAATGACGATGGGAATGGACGACTGGCAAGCGCGACAGGCTGCAGTGGTGGCGGCAGATTCGGCTCAGGGATTAACCGATGCGGTGGAAGCATTGGCCCAGCTGACTGACCCTCGGTCAATTTCGACCCTGATTCAAGTGTTGGGTTTCAATAATCCGGGGGCGGCCGTGGCCGCGGTGGATGGGTTAGTCGCGATTGGCGTGCCAGCTGTTGAGCCATTGCTCGAGAAGTTAGATGGCTATAACTATGGTGCTCGAGCCTGGGCGATTCGTGCACTGGCAGGTATTGGTGACCCCCGAGGACAGGCGCTGTTATTGGAAGCGGCCGCCACGGATTTTGCAATGAGCGTTCGCCGAGCGGCGGCCCGCGGCCTCGGGTCTCTACGTTGGGACGATTTACCGGCTGCGCAACGCTATAGCCATTGGCGGCAGTCCCTCAGGCAGCTCCTCACGGTCGTGGAAGATGAGGAATGGGTGGTCCGTTACGCTGCGGTGGTCGGTCTAGCGGCGCTAGGGCAAGTGGCGGGCAGTGCGATCGCAGATATTGCCTCAGCGGATCGTCAGGCAATTGCCCAGGCCTTAGCACAACGGATGCAAGAGGATGCTAGCCCAGCGGTACAAATCCGAGCCCATTGGGCCTTGCACTGCCTCAATTCCCCCACCTAGACTTGGCCTCCCTTCAGGGGCGTAAACAAAGCATGGGGGGTAAGTTAGCGAAACTATGCACCGGGAGCTCGGCGCTGTGCGATTAAGCATGAAGGGGCATAGGGCTAGCACGACACCGGTGGGCTGATAGTGCCCATTGGACATTCAATGCATGTTTAATACCGGTTCAACACAGTATTAACTTAGCTTTTTGAAAGAAAATTGCAGCGAATCCTCTTTTGTAAATATCTATGTGAGTTAGCCCTTGATAGGTTAAAAATTTGGTGCCTTAGGCGACATTCTCAGATAAGTATTGGTTAAATACTCCAAGTAGAAAAATGTGGCTTGGATAGAGATTAACCTGAATCTTCCGGATAGGTATTTTGAGAAGAATTCAGTGTAGATAGTCTTAATTTTTTATGGGGTTTATTTGTAAAAATCGCTTTGTCGTCTATCTGATTGAATTTCTTTAAGTCCTATGAGATAAGGGATGTAGTGTTATGTATGAGTATTTTACGGAGAGATGATATATGTATTTTTATGGACAGTGTTTGGCACTAATTCGTTGAATTTAACTACTGAATATTGAGAAGAATTGCCCACAGAGTATTCCAGGCTTGTGTAAAGAATGGCGACTTTGAAGCAAAACTGATGGGCTATATGTATACGTTCCGTTAACTATGACACACTCTGTTATTAGAGGCTTGCAAAAAACAGTTGGAGGGGTTAACGTACGGGTGTTCGTGGGAATATTTAGAAAAGATTAATTTATTTCCGAGGAACGTTTTCGACCCACCCGTACTATTTTTTTGAGGCCATTGTCGTGAACTCTAAACTGCTGCGAATACTGTGGTCGGCTGTCAGTGAGACGCCACCTCACTTACTTATCGGCTTTGATGACGTTGCGTTGAGTCATCATCTCGTGAGGTGTATTGAGTCACGTATGCAGATGAGCCGCGAAGAATCAACCGAGATGCACTCTTACATCGCTGCAAGAACACCGTTGATTCGTGATTTAGCTTATTCGTAGGGTCGCTGGGTCGCACTTCAGGGATGTATGAGAGACGCCCCTGTCCTGCCAAGCCCTAGATGATGCTTTGATTGACGATTATTTATCGCCGTCTTCGCAAAGCTTTGTGAAGACGGTGGGCCACTTGGCCCCAACATTAGGCACTTGAGCGCCAGGATTGTCCCGAGCACATTGGCCAGAGCTATGATTGGCTATCTATATTGTTGCCCCTTGCGCTTTAGCCTTCGCAGTGTGCTGTTCTCTGTTGCCTTGGTCACCCGAGGGCACTGGCGGTTCCCATACTGAGTTTTGGCAATGCTTTAGGCTGTCTGGATGCTGTGGTTAGCGCTGTGTCGGTTGCTGCTGTGTGGGTCTGGCATTTGTGCCGATTAAAGCTTTAAACCGCTCGATTTGCGCTGTGGATGCAGTCACGGGATTGGCCAAGACGAGCCATGTGACGTCTTCGCTGCAGGGCGGTGTGGTGAGAGATCCGCGATAGCGAAACGCTTGGGTGCTGTCCGTGGGTAGGAGCTGTGCGGCGCTGATGGGCTGTGATAACGAGGTGGACTGGTGAACCTGCTCAGGTAGGGCTTGCCAGAGTTGGCTTAGAGCAATGTTGCTGGGGCCAGTCTTGACGAGGACGCCGAGAACTGCCAAGGCGCGGGTTTGGGGGTGGCGATGGACAAAATGGATTTCCATCGGCTGGTGTTGCTGCGCCTGGGTGTGCTCGCTGGGATCATGAAAGTGAAATTGAAGCAGTTCGAATACTTCGTTCTCTAGGGTCAGGGTGCTGCCCGGGGGGGAGTCAGCGCGAATGGTGTGGCCGTTATGGGTGAGGGTCAGTTGGGAAGGGCGATAGTCGTACGACCACTTCACGGTTGTCGGGGTGAGGGTCTCTAAATCGATGGGAGACTGGTGTGTGCCCTGGTTGCAGAGCCGATAGTCCGTAGATAGCTCACCCCAATGCTCCGGGCCCTCTTTACCGCGGTAGCTCCAGCGGGGAGATGAGATCGCAGCGGCTGGCCAGCCTAAACTGCTGCCCAGCAGTCCCATGGTGGTGAGTTGGGTAACGGCGCGGCGACTCAGGGGCATCTGCTCATGGGGATGGTGTTGTTGGGAAGGGGGATGGTTTGATGCACGGAAGCGCGAGGTACGGCCCTGCGCTAGCATAATTGACCCCGCTGGCATCATTGGCCTAATGGAATAGACGCCTCTGCCGCGACCTGCTGTCCTCGCCTATTGAGTCGTAACAGGTTAGCCGCTAGGGTGAACTAGAGCTAGGTGAACTATAAACTTACAGTGCCTGTTCTCTAGCTGTTTGTCGTCTCTAGTGTTTGTCATTGTGCTGAGTTGAGCAACCTTGCGCTTACCAGACTTGCCTGGCTAGATCTGACAGTGTTTTAGAGAGCATGCTCCCAGGTTTGGGCTTGGAGGCGATGGAGCGGTCGGTAAGATCCGCTTAGAGAGATCTGTTTAGACTGGGCGCGACGCCCTACAACCCCTGATACATAAACCCGCTATGCGATATCTGATTACCAGCGCCCTTCCCTACATTAATGGCATCAAGCACTTGGGTAATTTGGTGGGGTCGATGCTGCCTGCAGATGTGTATGCGCGCTTCCTCCGCCAAGAAGGTGAGGAGGTGCTCTATATCTGTGCGACGGACGAACATGGGACCCCGGCCGAGATCGCCGCAGCCGAAGCGGGGATGCCAGTGGCCGATTTTTGTGCCCAGCAGTATCAGCGACAGGCAGATATTTACGAGCGGTTTGGGCTGTCTTTTGATTTCTTTGGACGCACATCGGGCCCTGAGAATCATGAGGTGACCCAACACTTTTATCGTCAGCTGGATCAGCACGGCTTTATCGAAGAGCGAGAAATTAAGCAGATTTACTCCTTAGAGGATCAGCGCTTTTTGCCAGATCGCTACGTCACAGGCACCTGCCCCCACTGTGGCTATGAGAAGGCGCGGGGCGATCAGTGTGAGAACTGTACTAAGGTTCTGTCTCCCACCGATTTGATCGAGCCGCGTTCAACAATTTCTGGCAGTACTGATCTAGAGGTGCGCGGTAGCAAGCATCTGTTCCTCAGACTCGATTTGCTGAGTGACGAGGTGCGGGCCTGGGTCGAGCAGCAAGAGCAGTGGCCGACGCTGACGAAGTCGATTGCCATGAAGTGGCTGAATGAAGGTCTGCAAAGTCGAGGCATTACCCGGGACCTGAAGTGGGGCGTGCCGGTGCCCCGCGATGGGTTTGAGGGCAAGGTGTTTTACGTGTGGTTTGATGCGCCGATTGGCTATGTGTCGGCCACTAAAGCCTGGGGAAACAATGGCCCGGATCGCAACTGGGAGCGATGGTGGAAAGATGCCGAAGACGTGCATTACACCCAGTTCATGGCGAAGGATAATCTGCCATTCCACACGATTATGTGGCCTGCTACCATTCTGGGGAGCCGTGAGCCTTGGAAGATGGCCGACTATATTAAGGGCTTTAACTGGCTGAACTATTACGGCGGCAAGTTCTCTACCAGTTCTAAGCGGGGCGTCTTTCTCGACCAGGCGCTAGAGATAGCACCAGCTGATTACTGGCGCTATATGCTGATGGCTTCTGCGCCGGAGTCGTCGGATTCAGCCTTTACCTGGGAGCTGTTCCAGAATCGGGTAAATAAGGAACTGGCCGATAATCTGGGCAACTTTGTGAATCGCATTCTCAAGTTCACCGCGTCGCGCTTTGGCAGCGAACTCCCGGCGGGCGGGCAGCCTGGTGAGGCCGAGGCCAAGCTGGAGGCCGACTGCAAGGCCCTCGTGGAGACGCTGCGGGGACATTTACATAAGCTGGAGTTTCGCCGGGCTACTGAAACCCTTAATGCGCTTTGGACTGCGGGCAACCAGTACATTGATGTGCGCGCGCCTTGGGCCTTGTTCAAGCAGGATAAGGACGAGGCTGCAGTGGTGATTCGCACCTGTGTGAATTTGATTCGTCTCTATGCGATCGCAGCGGCGCCCCTGATTCCGGCGACCGCTCAAACCCTGTTTGAGGCTTTGCAGCTGACCGAGGTGGAGCGTAGCCATACCATGGCTGCCGCCACGGACTTGACGATTCTGTCGGCGGGGCGCGCCTTTGACGTGCCGCCACCGCTGTTCCAAAAGTTTGACGATGAGCGCATTGCAGAATTAAAAGCGCAATACGGCGGCGAATAAAACGCAGGGTGTGGCTGCGCCACACCGCGAAGTATGAATGGGCCGGATAGCCATAGCGAATAGTGTAAGGCTTGTCTGTCTCAGGCCTTACACTATTCGCTATAGCGTTCGTCGAGTTGCTAGGGATAGTTCCTGGCGCTGAAGGCCTTTATTCTGGAGCCCCTCGACGCAGTCGTATGGGTTTACCACCCCTTCGACTGCTATAGGCACTAATTTCTATACCCGTTGATTATGCTGCTGTCTAACACCCTGAAACCCTGGCTGCTTGCTCCTCTGGTAGCTGTGACCTTGATCGGCTGTGGCCCCACGGCATCGCCCCCTGACGATACCGCTGGCGAAGTGGCGGTGGACGCTCCCTTTGTGGCGGTGACCCAGATTGTGGAGCACCCAGCTCTGGACGCGGTGAGGGAGGGTATTCAAGATGAACTAACCGAGGCCGGGTATGAGGCGGGCAGTTCCCTGACTTGGGCATGGGAAAGCGCTCAAGGGCAGCCTGCTACGGCGACTCAGATTGCCCAAAAGTTTGTCGGCGAGAACCCGGATGTGATTGTGGCCATTGCCACGCCGTCGGCGCAGGCTGCCGTTGCCACCAGCGAAGATATTCCAGTTGTGTTCTCTGCGGTGACCGATCCGGTGGGGGCCGAACTGGTGCCGAGCCTGGATGCACCCGGCGAGTGGGTCACTGGGGTTAGCGATCTGTCTCCCATTGATCAACATCTGGCCCTCATTAAGGAAATTGCGCCCGGTACTACTACCATTGGTGTGGTTTACAACGCTGGGGAGGCAAATTCTGTCAGCCTTGTGGATCTGATCAACGCCGAAGCGCCCGAGCAAGATTTAACCGTTGTAGAGGCAACGATTGCGAGCTCTGCCGATGTGGCCACGGCTGCTGAGAGTCTGGTGGGCAAGGTCGATGCAATTTATGTGCCCACAGACAACACGGTTGTTTCGGCGCTAGAGTCGGTGCTGACGGTCGGGGCAGAGCATCAGATTCCGGTGTTTGCGGGGGATACCGATTCGGTGGAGCGGGGTGCGATCGCAGGCATCAGCTTTGACTATTACGATGTGGGTCGTCAAACCGGTGATCTAGTAGTCCGCATTCTTGACGGGGAACAGCCCGGCAACATTCCCGTTGAAACCGTAGATGTGCTGCAGCTTGCGGTGAATCCAACGGCCGCGGCGGCCATGGGCATTGAAATTCCCGCAGCGGTCCAGTCGCGGGCTGACATGGTTTTTGAGTAATCTGGTGATATTGAATGGGCTAGTGTTCTGTCCAGCTTAGGAATTAGGGTTGGCGAAGGCAGTGAAATAGAGCGGTAGTGACATCGTCGAAGGTCTTTACTTCAAAGGGGCTAAAGGCCAAACACGACTTCACGATTCATCACTCACGACTTCACTGGCCTGACCCGAAGCTTTAGTGTTGACACTGCACTAGGGGCCTGTGGCCGGCCCGTTCAGGACCTTCATCGGTCATTCCTTTAAGATCGGACGTTTCAATACTGTTTTAGCTATGCAAAACCCCATGACTCGCCTGGCCCTGTTGCTGGGCATTCTGCTACTGATTTTGTTTCCCTTTGCGGGGCTGGTGCCGCTGCTGGTGGTCCTGTTGATTGGCTTAGCCGGCATGATCTTTGAACTGGCGGGCGAAGTCCTGGGCAAGCTGCCCGCGTCTGAAGAGTCTTAGATGTTGACCCTGCACCGCCTTAGTCCCTTACCGGTCCTATGACTGCAGTTGCCTTTTGGGGCGCCGTCGAAACGGGGTTGCTCTATGGCTTTCTCAGTCTGGGGGTTTACCTGTCGTTTCGGGTGCTTAAATTTCCTGACCTAACGGTGGATGGGAGTTTTCCTTTAGGGGCGGCGGTGGCGGCAAC
>JBCBOC010000598.1:0-3220 GCA_039821475.1 Cyanobacteria bacterium J06632_22
ACAATGCAGTCGGTGCGATCTGCTTGTTTCAAGCTGCGTACAGTTCGTTTGTTCTTGGTAGATAGGCAGCTTTGTCTTTCCCTGATCTTCGTCACTCCTATGGTTAAGCAGTTTTCAACAGCTCAGGTAGGCTCCTCGACGACAGGCGTGGCCGCTGTCGACGTTCGCGACGTGGTTAAGTCCTTCAAGGGTAAGCCTGCGTTGCAGAAGGTTTCATTCTCGGCTCAGCCCGGTGAGATGCTGGCGTTGGTGGGTGCGTCGGGGTCGGGCAAGTCAACCCTGCTGCGTAACATCAATGGCCTGCACCAATCTGATAGCGGCAGCGTTTCGATTTTTGGTAGTGTGCTGCAGGCCGATGGCAAGCTACATTCTCGGGTGCGGCGGCTGCGTAGCGAGATCGGCTTTATCTTTCAACAGTTCAATCTGGTCAACCGGCTGACGGTTCTCGAGAATGTGCTAGTGGGCAGTTTGGCCAATGTCTCCACGGTACGTTCGTTTTTTCACAATTTTACTCAGGCCGAAAAGGTGAAGGCCCTGTCGGCCCTAGAGCGGGTGGGTATCCTTGAACAGGCCTATAAGCGTGCTTCGGCCCTATCGGGCGGACAGCAGCAGCGCGTTGCGATCGCACGCTGTCTGATGCAGGGGGCCAAAATTATCTTGGCCGATGAACCCATTGCCTCCCTGGACCCCGAGTCGGCCCGCCGGGTCATGGCCCTGCTCACCGAGCTCAACGAAGAACAGGGCATCACTGTCATCACCTCACTACACCAGGTGCAGATGGTGCGAGCCTACTTTAAGCGTTCCGTTGCCCTGCGCGACGGCGAAGTTTGTTTCGACGGTCCCACGGTCGACCTCAACGACGACCGTCTCAATAGCATCTACGGGGCCGCCGCCGAAGAATTGGTTCTGCGCGGACATGGCGAAGCCCTTGCTTCCTAAGGCCATTCTCCGCAACGTCCCAATGGTTACTCCCACACACCGCCTGTTCAGAAAAACTCTCTAGTTAATTAACTCGAACAATGACCACACAACCCTGGAAACGCCTTTCTGCACTGGCAGCAGCCTCTCTGCTGAGCGCGGGTATGATCTCTGCCTGCAGCGGTGGCGGTACTGAAACGGCTGAAACGCCCGCCGCTGACGATAGCACCGAAATCGCAGAGGGTGGCGCTTGCGCTCCCGACCTTGAGACCCTTGAGTTCGGCATTCTTTCCACTGAATCCCAGGAGAACCTGGAGCCCCAGTGGGAGCCTTTCCTGACCGCCATGTCTGAAGCCCTGGGTCGTGACGTTATTGGTTTCTATGCTACAGATTACGCTGGCGTGATCGAAGGCATGGGCGCTGGCAAGGTACAGGTCGCTTGGTACGGCGGTAAGTCTTACATCGAAGCTGCGGCCCGTTCCGATGCTGAAGCCTTTGCTCAAACTGTGAACGACGATGGCACCAAGGGTTACTACTCTCACCTGATCACCAACAAGGACAACCCCATCGTTGCCGATATCGATCTGGAAGCTGGTAACGGCGATGAGTATGTGATCGAGAATGCCGGCAACCTGACTTTTGCCTTCAACGACCCCAACTCCACTTCCGGTTTCCTCGTTCCCACCTTCTATGTGTTTGCACAGAACGGCGTAAACCCTGAAGAAGCCTTCTCCGAGCTGATTTTTGCTGGCAGCCACGAAGCCACTGGCCTCGCCGTTGCTGAGAACCAGGTTGACGTTGCCACCAACAACAGCGAGAACCTGGCCCGTCTAGAGGAAACCGCGCCTGATGCACTGGAAAATATCCAGATCATTTGGACGTCTCCCATCATCCCCAGTGACCCCCTCGCTTACCGCAGCGACCTACCTGAGTGCCTGAAGGACGGCATCAAGGACTTCATGTACACCTTTGATGATGCTGAGGTCCTGGGTGGTCTGGGCTGGCAGGGTCTGGATCCCGCAAAGGATGAAGACTGGAACACCATCCGCGAGCTGGAGTACGGCAAGCAACTGCTGGAAGTCCAGAACGATGACACGCTGGATGACGCCACTAAGCAAGAGAAGATCGACGAAATTAACCAGAAGCTCGCAGAGATTCAGGGCTAGTCAGTTTCTGTTGCTAGATCTCTAAACCTCTGCCACGTCCAGAACGGTCGTTCTCCCTGAGCAAAAGCGATAGATTTCAGGCGATACGCGGTTTGGAACTACAGGTTTCAAGCTGGACGTGGTTTAGCGCTTATCCCCCAACACCTTGTCTAGAAGGAACGTTGGCCCAAAGTCCCTCTCCTACAGGAGAGGGACTTTGGGTAGGGGAGCCATTGCCACATTTACCCTCAACCCATGGCCCACTCAACCTCTGCTACGCCAAAAGTTGCTGAATACCCGGTCTCGCCCGATGTGCAGGCGATGCTATCCCTGGAAAAGCCGCTGGTAACGCCACTGCGGATCGGTGCAGTGGTGGTTGCGATCGCAATCCTCCTCTACACGGCCCAAATTAGCGACCTTAGCTTTGGTGAGCTGCTTCAGGGCGGTGGCAACATGACCGAATACATCAGTCGCTACTTTCCGCCAGACTTTGCCAATGCTGGCTTTCCTCGCTTGCGTCCCGAGCAGTGTCCCCGCCGCGACATTGCCTTGAGTCTTGGCTTTACCCAGCTTTGCCTACCCACCCAGGGGTATATGCAGGACATCTTTGAAACCGTTGCCATGGGCATTTGGGGGACCCTAATGTCAGCGATTATTGCGGTGCCGTTAAGCGTTGTTGCCGCAGAAAATATTGCGCCGTTGCCGGTCGTGTTTATCGTGCGGCGCTTTTTAGATGCGATGCGGGCCATTAACGAAATTGTCTTTGCCCTGATCTTTATTGTTGCAGTGGGGCTAGGGCCCTTTGCCGGGGTGCTGGCGCTGTTTATTCACACAGCCGGGACGCTGGGCAAGCTCTTCTCCGAGGCTATTGAAGCCATTGAACCGGGCCAAGTGGAGGGCATTCGCGCCACCGGTGCGTCTAAGTTCCAAGAAATTGTTTTTGGGGTCATTCCTCAGGTGATTCCCCTATGGACGTCGTTCACACTGTACCGATTTGAGGCCAACGTGCGCTCAGCAGCAGTGCTGGGCATCGTGGGGGCAGGCGGGATTGGTGTTTCTCTAGTGCAAAGCTTCCGGTCGTTTAAGTACCAAAACGTTTGCGCCATTCTGATTTTTCTCATCGTTACAGTCGCAATTATTGACACGCTGTCTGCCAA
>JBCBOC010000750.1:0-2310 GCA_039821475.1 Cyanobacteria bacterium J06632_22
ATTGTGAAGCTTATTGCATGGAGATAGTCTAAAAGGAGAGTACCCATCTTGGGTAATGGCATGTTTTAGCTGGGCTGCCAGTATTGAGTCAAGCGAATGAGAGAGCTGCATTCAACACAGATTTTCTGTTGTCAATGTGTCTCGATATCGCTTAATTCCTGACAACTACTCAAGAGGAAAGAACATGCCAACTAATATTCCCAACAACATTACAGGAGATGAGACCCGTGCAACTAGCGTCTTAGGTCCTGTTTCCTTTGATCTCAGTGGCCTAAAAATTGAGGGTGCAGGGAATCCTACGGTGCCGCCAGCCCTATTGGCACCTGGCGATTCCCCCCTGATTGTGGCGTCAAATGAGTCGCTGACCTTTAGTTTGACGATTGCATTCAACAACAGTCCGCTTACAAAACTGTTGCTCTGCCTAGGCACTAAGATGGCCGTTTGCTTCTCTCTAGAAGGAATGGGGCGAAAAACCCAAGAGCTCGATTTTGAGGTCGTGGCGGTGACGGAAAAGAACGAGTTTAGCTACACGCTGACCTTTACAGGGACCCCTGATCAAATCGGTATTACGCCGGGGTTGTATGTCATTGCTGCGGTAGCTGCGATCGGGCCTTCGGAGCATCCCTGTGCGAACGATGTGTACGGCTATGGCTACATTGCCGGCACCTTGCTGCAGGTTTATCCAGCCTAAAGGGGCTGACGGACTGTCTCTAGCGCAGAGACAGTAAGGTTCGGAAGTCGTCCTTGATCAGACACATGGGCCGCTTGCAAACAGCAAGTGGTCCATGTGTTTTGGAGAGATTAAGCGAGCCTAGATGGCTCAATCAGTTTAACCGTCGCTATAGCAACGCAGCGATGGCCGTGGATACAGATAGTGAAATATAACGCAACAATTTAGCGTAATTGAGCTGTCGCGGTTGCCGTAAGATATCCACACGTGCCAATGCATAAACCTTGGACACATCCAGTCCGGTTGTTTTTCTCTGGAGAAGCTGCAGGTTTCAATCTGGACGCGGTTGAGCGGGCAATGCTCCTAGACTTCTTTCTTTGCTTAGGCTGGCGACCTCTATGGCAGTTCCTCATTATCCCATTCGTGCCTTCATCAAATTTAGCGTTACGGCTCAGCTGACGGCTGATTTAACTGGCCATTCCCTGGCAACCTTTGTTGATCGACCTGGCGAGAGGCCCGATCGGGGCCAGCTGGCACCCGCGCAAGAGGATCGTTATTCGCCGCTGGTGGCGGCAGCGAGTACGTCGTTGGACCTGGAACTTTTGAGAGATCTCCTTCAGACGGCGCTACAGTCTGATCATCATCCTGAGTTATATGAGGCCTACCCAACCCAGGCGGAGGCCAGGGCTGTCGAGCAGGCAGTGATCGTTGCCATCGTTGAGACGTACAAAACCATTAAGCTCAATCAGCTACAGCCACAGGTGCAAAACCTGAACGCGCTACTGTAGCGTTATAGGGCTTGGGCGCTCTGCCAAAACATATAGAGTGCCAGTACGATTAGCAGGATCTGAAACAAACGGCTGACCCATTGATCGCTCAATCTGGGTAAGAATCGTGTGCTGAACTGCACACCGATCAGCCCTCCAATCCCCAATATAATTCCAGAAACTGGGACAATGTCACCGCGAGCCGCATTAAATAAGCAGGCAACAGCTGCTGTTATGACAATGACGCCTAGGCTGGTGCGCACGGCTGTTTTGATGGGAGAACCCAGCAAGAGCATTTGGAGTGGCACCATAATGACGCCGCCGCCTACGCCAAAGAGGCCAGCCATAAAGCCGGCCGTGCCGCCGGTCAAAACCCTTGCGGGTAGAGGATTTTGAGATGCTGTCAAGGTGTTGGAACCCTGCCGGCTGGCCCGCCGTTTAAGGCTGGCTAGATATAAATTAACGAGGAGCAGTACGCCAAAGGCTCCTCTACGTGCTGCTTCAGGAAGCCAGCCCCCGACCGCGGCACCCAAAATCACAGTGACCACTGCGGGGAGACCCAGTAACACTACAGGTCTAAGTCGTAGGTGACCTAACCGCCAGTTTTGTAGGCTGCCGACCGATGCCGTAATGAGAATGGCCAGTAAGCTCGTAGCCGTTGCCTGATCTGCGTTTAAGCCTAATGCAATCAACAGTGGCACCATCAGTACCCCCCCGCCGATGCCCAGGAATCCGGCCAGTATGCCTGCGAATAGACCACCACCAGCTAGCAGGGCAATATCGATAATGCTCAAAATGTCAGAATATACAAGCCACGTGACTCAGTATACCGCTTTGGCTTCAGGACTTAAGCGCCCCGTCACTTGGCTTAGG
>JBCBOC010000200.1:0-6636 GCA_039821475.1 Cyanobacteria bacterium J06632_22
CTGAGTCTTGGGGCTAATCAGCCCGCAACCGCGCACAAACGGTTGTGGCGGTGCTATACCAGACGACCCATTGTGTAGGGATAGCCCATCACAACGCGCCGAAGACACAGGTCAACGATTATTGACTTTTCCCTTTCAAGGCTTTCTTCGCAGCCGATTTCTCTTTCTGCTTCTCTTTCTGCTTTTGTCGCTTAGCTGCTACCTTAGCCGCTTTCTCGGCTTCGATCTTCTCTAAGCGAATGCGTTCCTTCTCTTCTTCAACTTTGTCCAGGTAGTAATGATAATCGCCGCGATAAAGGCGCAGTTCCCCATCTCTGATCTCAACAATTTTGTTCGCTACCCGAGAGATGAAGAAACGATCGTGGGAAACAATCAGGGCCGTGCCATCATAATCCTGTAATGCCCCTTCCAGCATTTCCTTAGCCGGAATATCTAAATGGTTCGTGGGCTCATCCAGGATCAGAAGATTAGCTGGCTTTAGCAACATTTTTGCTAAAGCCAAACGAGCCTTTTCACCGCCGCTCAGGGCAGCCACCGTTTTAAAGACCGTATCGCCACTAAACAAAAATTGTCCCAACAAGGTGCGCACTTGTTCATTTTTCCAGTCGGGCACCTCATCGTGGATGGTGTTCATCACAGTCTTATCAAGATCTAGCGCCTCAGCCTGATTTTGCTCAAAATAGCTGGGGATCACGTTGTGCTCCCCTAAATTAACCGCCCCCTCTGCAGGCGTCTCCATCCCCGTAATCAGCCGTAGTAACGTAGATTTGCCAGCGCCATTGGGTCCAACAAAGGCAATGCGATCGCCTCGCTCGATCCACAGCTCAGCCTCAAGAAACAGAATATTGTCGCCGTAGAAGTGACTCAAATTGTTAATACTGACCACCTCACGACCGCTGCGGGGCGCTGGAGGGAAGCGAAACTGTAGGGTCCGCACGTCGGAGATCGGTGCATCGATACGCTCAATTTTTTCGAGCTGTTTTTCTCGACTCTTGGCCTGGGTACTGCGAGTCGCGCTCGCCCGGAAACGATCAACAAAGGTCTGCTGCTTGGCAATTTCTTTCTGTTGACGCTCGTAGGTGGCCATCTGCGCAGCTTTGCTTTCGGCCTTTTGTTCAAGATAGGCGCTGTAATTTCCTAAGTACGTTGTAGAAACTCCGCGCTCCGTCTCCACAATTTGAGTACAGAGGCGGTCCAGAAACTCCCGGTCGTGGGACACAATCACCATCGGTGTGGTCAGCCCCTTTAAGTAGCCCTCCAGCCATTCAATGGTCTCGAGGTCGAGATGGTTCGTCGGCTCGTCCAGCAGCAGCAGATCGGGCGCGCGGAGCATCACCTTACCCAAGCCCATGCGCATCTGCCAGCCCCCGCTAAAGGAGCTAACGAGCCGATCCCCGTCGTCCGCCTGGAAACCCATTTCAGGCAGAATTTTCTCAATCTTTGATTCCAGACCGTAACCATCTAAAGCTTCGAACTGGCGCTGTTGCCGATCGAGTTGCTTGATCAGGCGCTCAAGTTCATCGGGATCCGCTGACTCCATTTGAATGGGGATCTGGTTCAGGTCATGCTGGACGGCATTCGCTTCTTCGAAGACGGTCCAAAATTCTTCGCGCACCGTCCGCCGGGGATCAACTTCAAATTCTTGGTTGAGATAGCCAATGTGCAGCTCTGCCGGACGGATAATCTGGCCGGTAGTGGCCTCAATCGCCCCCATGATGATTTTCAGCTGGGTAGATTTCCCTGCGCCGTTGACGCCAACCAGTCCAATCCGGTCACCGGATTTAACTTCCCAGTTCACATCCCGCAGGACTTCGCCTGTGGGATAAACCTTGCTGATATTTTCGAGGCGAAGCATAGTGATGATGATGGAGTACGGTTAATGAATTTTAACAAATACTGCCATCTTCCTTAGTTGATCTGCGGCACTCCCTGACGACAATAGTCGGCTCGTGCAGCATCAACGCTCAAAACTTAGGCTTTAGGCTCGCAAATTTTAGGCTCGCAAACTTTAGGCTCGCAAATATTGCCCCTTTGACAATCGCCGCCGGATAGAGAATAGCCCTAAGGCCTTAAGGCAGCTTCTGTAGCAACAGCCACGTCATTCCCTCTGACCAGCAGGGTAACGGCCAGCCACTAGGGATCAGTCGTACCATCGGGCGCAGGGGCGCAGGCAACCTCGCTCGGAGCGAGGCTTTGACAGCCCCGGTACTGGTCCACTTCTGCGGCGTGCCCTGGGCAATGGGTCGAAAGCCATACTGCCGAGCCAGTTGAATCACGCCCTCAGGCGAGAACCAATGTAGCGCTGTTGGCGGCTGATAAGCTGACCAGCGCTGTCCCTGTAGGCGCGCGGTGCGACTTGTGCGATCGCAAATTTCTACGAGCCAATAGCCCCGGGGTTTCGTCACCTGGCGAGCGTTGTTCAGCGCCTGGTCTAAGTTATAAAACTGTGGCAAAACCTGGATAAACGTCACCAGGTCATAGCTTAAGGGCAACCCAGAGACCTGCACCGTAGAAAACTGCTCTAAGGTCCCTTGTTGTAAGGGCAATCCTAGCTCCCGTTGGCCATACTCCACCATGCCAGCATTGGGTTCAATGCCCATTGGCGCCCAGCCTACATCGGTCAACCCCTTGAGCACAAACCCTGCGCCCGCGCCCACAGCCAGAACCCGACCAGGAGACATATAGTTGGCCAGGAGCATGCCATAGCGTCGTCCCTGATGACGCAACTGCCGTGCCTGTGCGAGATAGTCCCGATAACCCCCCGGAGCCCCTAAAAAATAGTCATCCCCAAAGCAATCGTCAGCATGAGTCGAGGTGGTGGTTGCCTCGGCAAAGCGGTGACCACAATAGCGACATTCCCGCAGCCAGAAGCCCTGCTTTTGAAATAACCGCTTGGACGGATGCTGACAGATCGGACAGCGGGTATCCGTCATCATGGCGCTAACGCCCGCGACACCGTAGCGTGGACCGAGAGAGGCTTTGGTCAGGGGAGAAGTCGTAGATGAATGAGCCGGATTGAGGGCATCGGCCGAGGCCTTAGGGCGATTGGGAATCATCGGGAACGTCTTATGGCAGCAGACGGGCAAGACAGCATCACGGCCTTGAACCAGACACCTTGCCCAAGACATATGTATTGTTTGGCTGGGATGAAGTTCCTCACGCTCGTCAGACCATCCCCCGTCCACCTCAGCATTGGCACCGCCACCGCAGCCCCAGCTCAAACGCTGTGCGGGTTATTTGCGAGGGTTACCCGAGCGCGACGCCCTGAAGACAAGATCTGTCGGTTATGGTGAAAGGGTGCCACTCACTGAACACCGCTGTACCGCCTTCTCCAATGCCGTCACCGCCGCAGACCATTCTGGTCATTGTTCATCAGGAAACCTCTAAGCCTGGATTAGTAGGGGATCTGCTCATCGCCAAAGGCTATGAACTTGAACAGCGTTGCCCCGCCTTAGGCGACCCACTGCCAGACTGCCTAGTCGCGTACGCCGGGGTGATTGTCTTTGGCGGACCAGCCAGCGCCAATGATCCCGAGCCCTTCATCCAAAAGGAACGGGACTGGCTGCACCATGTCCTTGCCGCCCAAATGCCCTACCTCGGCATCTGCCTGGGTGCCCAACTCCTCGCTAAAGCCCTTGGCGCAACGGTGGCTCGCCACCCTGAAGCACTGCGAGAAATTGGCTACTTTCCCATTGTGGGTACCGCTGCGGGGCAGGCGCTGTTCCCGCCAGAGCTATGGGTCTATCACTTTCACAATGAGGGCTTCGAGCTCCCCGCTGGGGCAGAATTACTCGCCCAAGGCGAACGCTTTCCCAACCAGGCTTTCCGCTATGGATCCTGTGCCTACGCGATCCAATTTCATCCTGAGATAACAGCCTCTATGATGGATTTTTGGACCACCCAAGCCGCTGACCAACTGTCCCTGCCAGGTGCCCAGCCCCGCGATCAGCATTTTCAGGGCCACGCCCAGCACGGCGACACCGTTGCCACCTGGCTCAACCAGTTTTTAGACCACTGGCTGGTCTGCCATCAACAGGCCGCCTAGTACAGCGTCACCGATGCGCCACACCTGCGCCTAACGCCGCCGGGAATAGTAAGACACTTCTACATCGGCACACCAGCCAGGTCGGTTATTTTCGTACAGAAAAACGGCATCAACCCGAAAATACATGCCATTTTGAAACAGGCAGTCGCCTACACGGGGAATCACCGGATAGTCTGCAAACCACAAATAGTCTCGACCGGGCAGGTTGGTATTGTTAGACACCGGAATCTTAGCAATCACCTGGACTTTGTACCCCCCACTGGGCACGGCGGGGGCGGAGAATGCCCGAGGTTCCGACGGAGCAGCAGCGCGCTTTGATTTAGGGGTTTGCGAGCGACCCGCCGCAGATTGGATTTTGGCCTTTCCGGCTTTGGCTTTCCCGGTTGAACGTTTGGTTGAGCGCTGGCCAGATTTAGCCGAGCTGCGCTGGGAAGATTGATCGGTCTCGGCCGGGTCTGTGTTTTTTTCAGAAGCTTTTGACGTCTTACCGTTGACGCTTTGGGTAGCCCGACTAGGCGGTTTAGAGGGACCCGTTTCAAGTTCGGCCGACTCGGCATAGGGGCGCTGTCGCGACCGCCCACGGGGGATAACGTCAGTAGCCGGGGGGGCCGCACTGTCATCGCGGCCCAGGGTCAGACGAGGACGGCCTGTGCGGCCTCGACCCTGCGGTCCCTGCTCGGGGCTGGCCTTAGCGGGTCCGGCACCTCTCCCTGGGGCCGTGCTAATGCTGCGATTCTGGGGGCTGCGATTCTGGGGACTGCGATTCTGGGAGGGCTGAACACTGCCCTCGGCCTCGGATGGCGTAGATTTTGCCCTCACACCCTCCATCCCGCCTTTCATAAAAGGGTTGCCGATAAAGGGATTATTGGAGTCAGGGGTGGCGTCAGGCATGGGGCATCACCAGCAGAAGAACAGCCGTAAGCCCCGATAGTAGCAAATGGTTGAGCAGCCTCCCGGTTTGGATGTGGGCCTCGGCTTATCTTCTTTATGTCAAATATCGGGTCACAATCCTATCGATGGGTACACAATAGGGAGAAATGGTCACCCTGCGCCCCGCTGAATGTTTCCAAATACTGCGTCAAAGCCTGTCAATCTGACCTATCTCATCCTGGAGGCGCTGCGGTTGCCCAGCAGCGCCATTCCCTATCACGTTAGCCAGCAGCTCACCGAGTATTATCCCGGTCAATACATTCTCGAAGGTGACAGCAACTACTTTGAGCTGCAAAAGTTTGCCGAGGCAGGGCACTGCCAAACGGCCATGGTGACCCATGTCAAGAACTCACCGGGCTATTTTTCAACCCTTAACGAGACCGCCGTCCACAACCACGTCACCACCATGTGGAACGGCAAAAAGCAGGAGCAGCGCCGCTACGAAAAAAATGTCTGTTTGCGGGTGACTTGGCCCTACCAGGGGCAGGAGCAGGAGCTAATGGTCCTGCTGCTCTCTTGGCCCCAAGGCTACTTTGACTCCTGTCGCTACTACTGGATTCTGACGGACGAGCAATCCGTGGCCGAAGCCTTTTTTGCGGCGGTGTGTGGCTGGAATTCTGAGGTGCGCGACGAAGTAATGGTGTTTGAAGGAGGCTTCTGGCACAAGAATCGCGACCTTTACAACTCTATTAAAAGTGCAACCCTCGACAACTTAATCCTCTCTGGCACCCTCAAGGAAGACATTCACGACGATGCCAAGCGATTTTTTGAATCGCAGCCCATGTACAGCGAGTACAACGTGCCCTGGAAGCGCGGCATTTTGTTTATCGGACCACCGGGCAATGGCAAAACCCATATGGTCAAAGCACTCGTCAACGATCTCAGCCTGCCTTGCCTGTACATTAAAAGCTTCAAAACCCGCCAGCAAACCGATACTGATAATATGCGGGCGGCCTTCAACCGAGTGCGCGAGGCGGCCCCTTGCATTGTGGTCATCGAAGATCTAGATGCCTTAATTGATGACGAAAATCGCTCTTTCTTCTTGAATGAGTTGGATGGGTTTGCCCTCAATGACGGCGTTCTGATGATTGCCAGCACCAATCACCCAGAACGTTTGGATATGGCAATCTTGGAGCGCCCCAGCCGATTTGATCGCAAGTATCACTTCGAGCTGCCAGGACTCACTGAGCGGGTGGCCTACCTAGACCTCTGGAATCAAAAGCTAAAGGCTGACATGCAGCTCTCGGATCCAGAATTGCGAGAGCTTGCAGCCGCAGCTGAGAAATTTTCCTTCGCCTATTTGCAGGAATTGCTGCTGTCCGCCAGCATGGCCTGGGTCCAGCACAATCGCCCGGTGGGCGGCATGGCCAATATCATGCAAGACCAAATGGACAAATTGCGCAGCCAGATGGAAAGCCAGGCCTCAGAACCCCCGCCACCCCAGAAAAACGGTAGACTGCCTCGCGGTCTCGCCCTCGGCAATGGCTTGGCGGGGCACGGCCTAGATGACCTCAGTGCGCTAGCTGCCGAGGATGACGACGACGGGTAACGCTGTCGCGCTCGCGGCCCCCCCCCGGCCGACGGCAGAGCGGAGGGAACGGAAGAGGGCTTGGATCAGCGGCGTCTCGAACCCGACTCGCGAGGCGAGGGTCGTACCGACA
>JBCBOC010000697.1:0-2637 GCA_039821475.1 Cyanobacteria bacterium J06632_22
CAGATCGTAACCGCTGCCCAGCAGGTATGTGGATGCTGGCAATGAGGAGAGAATGGTTTGATCGTCTGGATCAACCGTGCCGCGGGCTAGGGGGACCAGAAAGTTGCCGTCGTTGAGCCGAGCCTCTAGGTGCAGGCCCTCGTGACGGGGATACATCATCGCCTCGAAGGTGACGCGATTCAACAGTGCTGAGGCTTGAGCGCGTTCCCGCAGGGTCGGCCCTGGTAGGGGCAGCGGGAGCCAGTCTTCACCGGGCAGCTCGACGGCATATTTCGCTAACTCTCCTACATTGCCGTAGAGCAGCCCGAAGGCCCCTTTCGCATCGGCATCGGCGCGCAGTGCGACAAAATCTGTCGTTGCTGTCAGGGCTGGGCCGCGTCGTTGCTGATATTCGATCCAGTGTTTAAGGGTGTCCGGCGCCAATGCAAACACCACATGGTCGTCTAGCACCGCCAACGCCAGACCGTAGACGGTGTCGCTTCGGGTGCCGACCGGTGGGTCAATCTGAATATCAGGTAGGGGCCGGTCTGGCAGTAATGCTGTCCAAGATGCTGGCAAATGGGACGATCGTTGTAGCGGGCCTACCGGTAACGGAGAGGGGTCGAGCGAGGGGGCTGCGTCGCGCGGGTCGGGCGATGGTACCAATGGCACGGACCAGTAAAAGGTGGGAACGCCTTTATAGGCACCGACCTCTGGTTCTGCGTCGTAGGCTGTCGTGATCGCTGCTATGAAGTTGGGTATGGCTTCGGGATCGCGGAGAGACGCAATGCCATAGCTGCGGTCTTCTGGGGCAATGGTCGCGGCACTGGGAATCGGTAGTAGTGCGATCGCAATCCCATCGCCAATCCAAGGGGCAACGTCGGCCCCATAGTCCACACCGTAGGGCAAAAACGGCAGTGCCCCCGGCGACAGCGGCTGTCCCGTAAAGTCGGTAATTCGGTTAAACAGCTCATACTGCAAGAGCTGGTCCCACGTGGCCTGATCGGTCTCCACTATTAGGGCAATAGGCGTATTCTGCGGCAGCAGTTCTGCCACGGGAGTTGCCGCTGCCACTGGCTGAGCAGCGGTATCAACCGTCAGCAACCCTAGCCCAACGGCAGCGCTTAAAACAGTCTGACGATAGAGCAAAGGACATCTCCGATTGCGTAGAGTAAAGAGTGTTGCATAGGTGGCGTGGCTACCGGCAGGTCCGAACCGCAGGTGTCGAGCCGGGGAGCCCAGCGATGCAGTTCAAGGGTTGGGCAGTCTGCGGTTGGGCAAACCGTACCCAGACTAGGGGGCCACTGCCCTATCTTCTCAGGGACGGGCTCGATATCATACCCGTAGATACACGTTACACAGTTTGATGACAGACCCTCGCAGGCTGCTTTCTGGCTCGGTCCGGCGCTAAGTCTGCACCGCTATGGAAAGCCCCTTCAAAAGACTCTTCTGAAGGCGGTTTCATTAGAAATCACCCAAGGATAACCATGAAACAATTTAAAACCGTTGCGTTACTGGGCTTACTCAGCGCCCTACTGATCTCCATTAGTTACTACACCATTGGCGGCACCGCGGGTGTCGTAATGGGCATCATGATTGCCGCTGCGACTAACCTGGGCTCTTGGTACTATTCCGACAAAATTGCCCTCGCAGCCTATAAAGCGCAGCCTGTAACGCCTGAGCAGGCACCCGAACTCCATGGCATGGTCCAGAAACTGGCGGCCAAAGCCGAGATTCCGATGCCAGCGGTGTATATCATTCCCACTGCAGCCGCTAACGCCTTTGCTACGGGCCGTGACCCTGAGCACGCCGCTGTTGCCGTCACCCAGGGCATTATGAAAATGCTGCCCCAGGATGAGCTGGAGGGGGTGCTGGCCCATGAGCTGACGCACATTATCAATCGCGACACGCTCACTCAGGCCGTTGCCGCAACCATTGGCGGTGCGATCGCATTTCTGGCACAAATTCTGCAGTACAGCATGTGGTTTGGCGGTGGCCGTGACGATGATGGTCCGAACCCGATCGCGCTCCTGGCAACCATCATCATTGCTCCCATGGCGGCTACCGTCATTCAGCTCGGTATTTCTCGTACCCGTGAGTTCGCCGCCGATGCTGGCGCTGCCAAGCTAACGGGTAACCCCCAGGCCCTGGCCAAGGCCCTCAAGCGCCTGGAGATGAGTGCCGAGAAGCTACCGATGGATGCCAATCCAGCCTTCTCGCCCCTGTTGATTATCAACACGCTGCCGAAGCAGGCGCTCAAGAGCCTCTTCTCGACTCATCCGTCTACCGAGCAGCGGGTCGAGCGACTCCTGTCCATGGAGCCCGCTCAGCTCACAACGGTTTAACGCCCTGCGTGGTCAGCGGGTTGGGCGGTCATCGTCCCAATCCGCTGTCTAAACCGCTGCCAACCTTCAAACAGCCCCGCCAGGATGTGATAATTCTGGCGGGGCTGTTAGGTTGGGCCGCTCGCGCGGTGAGGATGCTGCGGTGGGTGGGGTGCCACATGCGATGATTCTGGGCTTCAAATTCCACATTCTGAAACTGCCCACCACCTCACCACCCCAGCAAAGACCATATAGCGCTCGCCACTTTGCTTCTAAGAAAATGGCCCAATAGGCGTATTTTCTTCCAGGGTTAACCCAGCGCACCGTGTTGGGC
>JBCBOC010000802.1:0-1911 GCA_039821475.1 Cyanobacteria bacterium J06632_22
CTGGGGGCGGGCGTGTTTGGCATTGCGGCCCTGGGACTACTGCTGTTGGGCATACAGATCTTGTTTAAGCGCCTCCGCGGCGAAAGTGCTTAATCCCGTCTCTACAGCCGTAACGTCAGCTGTCGGCTCAAGGCAAATTTGAGCAGCGCCAGGGGCTGACTTGAGCCAGAGAGAACCGGCCAGCGCAAGTACTTATTCAGCAGGAGACGCCCCAAGCCCTTGAGCCGGGCGTAGGCCCGAGCACCCAGCATCGACTCTGCAGTGCCGTAGGCGGGGGTAAAGGCCAGAGGACCGTAAAGCACATCCGCTCGGTGAGTTGCGCTCAGGCGATTTTGGCGATGCTCCGGGTTGGGCAGGCCGCCGTGCTCGCCGTAGTTGCGCCAGGGAACGTAGTTTACCAAGTTGCGATCGCGCAGATAGTACTCAATACCCGAATCCCAGGGTGAGTAGGCGGTGGGTCCAGGCTTCTGAGCAATGTCATCGGCTAAGTCCAGCAGTAGCTGAGCGCTTCGAGCGGTGACCACATAGGCCACCATTGCCGTGGAATATCCTTGGGCATAGCCACCCTGGGCCAGAGTATAAATCTGAGCGGCACAGGTATACAGCCAGGCGATACCCAGATCGTCCCGTCCGGGGTCAAAGGGCGGCGGCAGCTCACCAAAATTTGAGACCGGCACAAAGTCTGCTTCGACAATTAGGGTGGGTCGATCGCTCTGGAGCGCCTGCACCCATGCTTGACGATGGTTGAGCAGACACAGATAGCTGCGAGCGTAGTCGGCGTATTCAGGCTGGTGCGCCTGTCTTAGCACCGTACAACGGCAGCCTGCGGCGGTCAGCGACTCTACTATCGAGGTGGTGTCCTCCCGATAGGCCAAGATCAACGTTTCCCCAATGCAGTCCACCAGTCGGGAAGCGTGCGCCGAGACACCGCCAACATCCAGCGTATTCACCACTTTTAATGCCCCTTTTCAGTACTGACCATTTCCTTTGAGAAAGCTATCTGCATCCAGCCAGCGTCCATCACCGCGCATAGCATTCGAACGGCTGGTGTCGAGGGGGCGACCGTGTCAAGGGTTTAGTATCAGGACCTGCCCTTAGCAACTCGACGAACGCGATATTATAGCTAGCGCCATATAGGTTAGGACACCGAGTACGGCGATCCCACTTGGCTCACAACCATAGGTTGTCGCAGCCTTGTCCTCACGGAACTGGCGGCTGCTATATACCTAGCGCCATTTACGCTAAGGCACCCAGTAAGACTATCTTGCTGAGTCCAGAACGAAATTGGCGGCGCAGCCGCGCATAACCGTTGGTGGCGATTGCTATATTCTTCCCAAAGAAAGGTACAAAAACAGGGCGATTTCCCCTCACAATAGGCATGCAAAGGTCGCGTTGCTAGGGAAAAGAATGACGGTTGGCATTTGGGTATTGGGCGATCAGCTGTGGCAAGAGCAAGCCGCCCTGGCAAGCTGTCAGCTGCCCTGTCCGGTCCTTTTGATTGAGTCTCGTCAGCATGTTCAACAGCGCCCTTACCACAAACAAAAGCTGGTGCTGGTGTGGTCTGCCATGCGCCACTTTGCGCAAGAACTCGAGACGGCAGGTTGGTCAGTTACCTACGAAATTGCAGCAGACTTTATCACCCCGCTTCAGGCCTGGATCGAACAGCACAGCATCACTGAGTTGCGAATCATGGCCCCTGCGGACCGGCCTTTCGCCAAATTTCTAGAGGCATTAGACCTACCCTGCGAGCTGACGCTGTTGCCCAACAGCCATTTTCTTTGGTCTACAGAGGATTTTAACGATTGGGCCAGTCGCCGCAAAAGTCTACTCATGGAATCGTTCTACCGTGAAGGACGCAAGCGACTTGACCTGCTGATGGAAGGGAAAGATCCCGTCGGAGGACAGTGGAAC
>JBCBOC010000424.1:0-4408 GCA_039821475.1 Cyanobacteria bacterium J06632_22
GTGAAACCCTGGGTATGGTCGCCCAGTGGCCCGCAACCGCGCACAAACGTTTGTGGCGGTTGCTATAGCTGTCGCCACAAAGGCCATGGTTTGGGGGGTGGCGACAGCTATCTGTCAGTTAGATATGCTGATCGAGCATGATTTGGTTGCCATCGGGATCGACGAGAATGCAATGGGCTGGCCCGGCGGTGGTTTCATCGGCCTCTGCGATGAAACTGACCCCTTCAGCTTTGAGGGCTTTTTGTATCTCGCGCACGTCCATCATTGATTCATCCCCTTCGCCAGGCGATGTCCAACGTGGGTTAAAGGTCAGGATATTGTGTTCGAACATGCCTTGGAACAGTCCAATGACAACGGTGTCGTTGGAAAGAATAGACCAGCCCTGTTCGCTGTAGTCGCCCATTACCCTAAAGCCAAGCTTTTGATAAAAGTTTTTGGACGCAGTCAAATCTTTAACGGCAAGGCTGACGGAAAAGGTGCCGAGTTGCATATGCGAGCGCTCCAATGATGGGTCTTCTCCCATATTGCAGGACGAGGCTTGTTTCGGAAGCTTTGCCCATGCTGTAGGTTACGGTTCTTGATTAGCACACCTCAAACGTCAATCCTGCAAACTTCTCTAGCCGCTCTATCAAAACGTTGCCAAACAGGGATGCAGGTGTCCAAAACCCGCCAGGCTGATCGGTCTGGGCAAAGTCTGCTGCTATACATAGCCCTGCCTGGCCCAAAATCTTTGAGGTCGACCCGTAGCCAGGGTCTCGATCGCCAACCACCTTCACTTCTAGGGTCTGACCGCTGTGTGTTGTCCCCAAAAAGCGTAAATCATAGAACCCTTGCTCTTGGGAGGCTGGGCTGGGCCCTTCTCCAGGCTTCGGGATCATCGTATTACCCAGGAGCCAGCGGGTTGGCGAGAAGGCCATGGCCGCTGCTAACCCGCCTAGGGCCGCGCTGAGCCCTTGGGCCGCTAGCCAGCCTCCAGCGCTGGGGCCAGTCAGTACCGCCTCCTCATATTGGAAGCCTTTGCCATAGACATATTTCAGTAGTGCGTTGGAGCGCAGCACGATGCGGGTATTAATGGCGGCCATGACAAAGGGGGACACCCAGCCCTGAAAATCTGGGTCGTACTGAACCGGCACTAAAGTTGGCGGATGCGCAGTAGTAGATTGTGGTGTCTCTGTCCGGGGCGTGTCTGGGCAGAGGGAATAGGGGTTATCTAATTCCTGACGTAGTTCAGGATTGAGGCTAGCCTCTTGGATGAGGTTGATGCCGCTGGCGGCAGTGCCTCCGGAGATGCCCCCTTGGGCTGATTTGACGCGCATCTTAATGCGATCGCAACTTTGGCCGAATTGCTGTTGTGCCTGCTGCTGCAGATAGTAAACGCCTAGATCGGACGGGATAGAATCAAATCCGCAGCAGTGAACAATACGAGCCCCAGAGTTCTGGGCGGTAGTTGCGTAGCGCTCAATCATCTGGCGGACCCACTGGGGTTCCCCGGTCAGATCGCAGTAGTCGGTCCCGGTTTCAGCGCAAACTTTGACCAGGGGCTCCCCATACAGGGCGTAGGGGCCAACCGTCGAAATCACAACCTGAGTTTGGGCGCATAGCGCCCTGATACTTGCTTCGTCGGTCACATTTGCAGTGATAAAAGGCAAGGGATCGTCTGTCATTGTCCCCAGTTCCGTGACCAGGGCTTCTAGCTTTGCCTGGGAACGACCGGCAATGGCCCATTTGACGGTGCCGTTTATGCCCACCTGCTCAAGCAGGTATCGACAGAGAATGCGCCCCACAAAACCCGTTGCGCCAAAAACTACCAAATCGTAGCTAGGCATATGATCACCCCTAAACCTTGCCGTTGTTGATGCGACCCAGCTAACGCGTTCGCCTATTTATTCTAAGAGAATCGCGGTCATCAACCTTGAACACTGTGCTAGGCACTGGGCGCTGGGCAATGGGCGTGAAAACGGTCAGGTAAGCGGACAAGGCGAAAGCTGTGAAATGGTGTAAGGTCTTTGACGGAGTCGGGTTTTGCGCACAACGCACTGTTTGGCAGCCCACTACCGCCCGATCATGCCTGACCTGAGTATTCGGATTCTCAGCTGGCTGCTAAAGCGACGCAGGCCAGTGTATGACCTCAGTCTGACGGACATCGAGGCGCGTAATGCTACGCCGTTAGAGGGCGGCTTAGCCTGGATCTTTCTTGGCACAAAACAGCCACTCCCCAAAGTCGTCGATCGCTCCTTGCCAGGACGTCATGGCAATATTCCCATTCGCCTCTATTACCCGCGCCTAGGGACCGGCCTCCCCCTCATTGTCTTTTTTCATGGTGGCGGTTGGGTTACCGGCAGTCTTTCTACCCACGATCGTTTCTGTCGGCGGATCGCTAAAAATACAGGCGCTCTGGTCATGGCTGTCGACTATCGACGTGCCCCCTGGCATAAATATCCTGTCCCCCTCGAAGACTGCTATGATGCCGTGCTGTGGGCTGCCTCTGAGGCGACTAGCCTCGGCGCAAATCCCGCTCAGCTGATAGTCGTGGGGGATAGCGCCGGGGGGAATTTGGCGGCAGCGGTTTGTCTGATGGCTCGCGATCAGGCCGGTCCTGCCATCCTGCGGCAAATCTTGCTCTATCCTGCCTTGGACGGCACCTTGTCCTATCCGTCCCATCGGCACTATGCCGATGCGCCCTTGCTGAGCCAAGCTGCGGTACATTTTTACCGGGCGCAATATATGAATACACCAGCAGACCTAACCGCAGCCTATTTTTCTCCCCTTCTAGCCAAGACCCTAGAACAGCTACCGCCAGCCTTTATTTTGACAGCCGAGTACGATCCCCTCCATGATGAAGCCAAGGCCTTTGCCGAAAAGCTCCAGGCAGCAGGTGGCACGGCCATTTACAAAGACTACCCGGGCATGGTCCATGCTTTTTTAATGTTTCCACGTTTTTGTTCCAGCGCTATCCCTGCCACTGTTGCCATTGCCGAAGACATTACAAGCGCCATCGGCAATGTCCCCCACTAGAGGTCCGGATTTCCCCTTCTCACCATGACTCAACTCAAAGGTGCCACCGTTTTAATTACCGGAGCTGCGGGCGGTTTTGGTCAGTCCCTGACCCGCCAACTGTTAGCTAAAGGCAGTCAGCTGATTTTGACAGATCACCCGTCGGCTAATCTGTCCTCTCAGCTCAAAGCTTTACCGACTGATAGCAATGCGGGGAAGGTGCTAGCCTGTTTCGATCTTGATTTGGGAGATGCTGACGGTTGTGAAGCGCTCTATGCAGCCACCCAGCAGCTTGGTGTCATCCCCGATGTGTTGATCAACAATGCTGGCATTGCTTTGGTGGGGGCAATGGCTGATCTCCCTTCAGATCGGTGGGAAACCATGCTACAAGTCAATTTGTTGTCCCCCATGCGACTCAGCCGCCGCTTTGCGACCGATATGATGGCTCGCAGACAGGGACACATTGTCAATATCTCTTCCCTGGCGGGCTGGATCGCAACGCCCGGCCTGAGTGCCTATGCCACCAGCAAATATGGCCTTCGAGGATTTAGTGAAGGGGTACGCCATGAGCTAGCCCCCTACAGTGTGAAGGTGACCACTGTATACCCGTTCTTTAGCCGGACGCCATTGTTAACCAGTCCTCGATTTGGCAAATTTGCCGAATCCGATCGCACCCTACCCCCAGCGCTGACCACCGATCCAAACCAGATTATGGCGACGACCATTCGGGCCATTGAGCGGAACCAAAATGAGGTCTTTCCGGATAAGTTTGCGCTGATTGGACATTGGCTTAAACGCTATGTGCCCTCTATCTTTAGGGTGTTTGATCGGGTTAACCTCGAAGCAACTTAATGGCATGCTTAAACCCCGTTCACGTTGAAACCTGTGGCTTCCCTCGCCGGAAAAGCTCCAGCTCTGGACGTGGCCAAGATTGGATTTTCTTAACGCTCCTAAAGCTTTAGCTTAGAACTTTGGCTTAAAAACACGCCCAGAATGCCGCTATGTTGACCATGATTGTTGTATGAGTGAGACCCGAGAAAAGCAGTTAATTATTGGTGCGGGGTTTGTTGGCCTGGGGATGGCCCAAGCCTTAAAAGCGGCGGGCATTGCCTACGACCAGGTGGATGCGAGCGACGATATTGGCGGAAACTGGCACCACGGAGTGTATGCTACTGCCCACATTATCTCTTCCAAAAAAGTTACCCAGTTCACTCAGTTTCCGATGCCGGAGAGCTATCCTCCGTTTCCTAGTGCCCAAAATATGGTGGACTACCTAGACCAGTTTGCCGATCACTTTCGGCTGCGAGAGCATATCCGGCTGCAGCCATGCCGGCGTCCAAGGCCGAAATAAATTGACAATGGGAATACCTGCAAAGCTTTTTGGAATAAACCACACCGATTCTCGCAGACTCAA
>JBCBOC010000131.1:0-7868 GCA_039821475.1 Cyanobacteria bacterium J06632_22
AAAAGGTTTCTATAGCATAGGTGAGAAGGTTCCCTGAGAAGTGGCAGGGCGGCAAAAACTGTACCAATACTCCAGCCATAAAGTGTGTTGACTTTTTCTTCCCACGCTTGCTGTGCGTCGCGTTGGTTATTCATTGGGCGCTGCGCCCCACCCATCATATGTCAGTCTCTAGAAAAGGCCTCTGGTATTTTGACAGGGAGGTTGAGAAATGTGGGGGCGGGATTCCAATAACCTTATGCTTTCAAGACCTGACGCTTGTCTACAGTAATGCCCAACATAGCGGCAATACTTACTATTTGGACCTCATCCACTGCCGCAATGGTTACCCCAAATATTACCCAACTTCCCTCGGGAGTTGTCTCCATTGCAGCCTATATAAAGTATCCGTAAGGTGGGTGACGCAGAACTGTTATTCCTTGATAAAGGATAAAAAGGCGCTTGAAAACTGCAATAGGGGGGCTTGACCCACCGTTTCTAAGTGCATAAGCTATGTTGGAACTGATAAGAACATTGGTAAAAAGTTTCAGCTTGGCGATGGTGCTGTGGATGTGTGCATAGCGGCTAGTCGTAGTGCTTTCTGCGTTGGCGTTGTCAAAGCTTGGTGAGCCCAGCTTGGTGCGTGAAGGTTAGGTGAGTCATGCCAAGAGTCCCATGATGATGTCCCATACAGGTTATCCAGAGCGACATTTCAGATGATGCCGATTTGGCTAGTGTGATTTCGTCAGCGTTCGAGATTGTCAGCTATTTGATGGAAATTCCTGGTTTGTTAGTCCGGGTAAGTCTCTGGCGCGGCCCTGTATTCGACAAGGTGTGGTTAGAATAAAAAATCTATATATGTGGCAACCTGTAGTTACCCTGCTGTTACGCCTGTCGGGCCATTAGTGCCTGTCATTAGGTCATGGCTTTGTTGGATGTAGAGGTCAGGCTGGGGCCAGCGTGGGTACGATGTCTGTCTAATCGCTTAGATGGTTTTGTCGCGGTGGTCCACATAGGGGTAAACAGGGATGGCAACCTACTGATTTTTGAATATGAATCTGCCGAATTGGGCACTTTTAATTGAGCGGTAATGTCTAAGCGAGCGTCATTTAAGCAAACGTCATACATACGACCGTCGGTGATGTAAGGGGATGCCAGCGTGCTGTATCTAGCAGAAGTACAGAAAAAATCTGGAGTTTTTGGCAGTGGTAAAGCTGAGTTCAAGCTCATCGCCTGCCAGCGCTCGGAACATAACTGGAGTGCCGTCCCTAACGATGATGTGATTCCTGCCCCCGACGATGCAGCATATGGTGCAGGCGCCTTGGTGATGGTGGAGTTGTCGGGCAATCGCCAGATTCAACGTCATTATGATGCTGGGCGATCGCTGGTCAGTATTCTCCAAAATTTTTCTAGTCTCAGCAAAAAATTTAAGACTCAGGAAGATGAGATTGAGCAGTGGAAAGAATCTCTAACTTTTCAGAGTCAGGCACTTAACCAGCGTGAGCTGGAGATGGAGACTCGACAGGAAGAACTGGAACAGGCTGAATCCGATCTCGAAAAGCTGCAAACCGAAAAAGAAGAAATTGATCAGGCTCGCTCTGAGTTGGAGTCCCTCCGTCAGGAATATGACCGACGAAACTCTGAGCTTGAGGGCGCATGGGCTCATCTTAATGGTGAACTCCAGAAGCTGGAAGAGAAGCAGTCTGATTTTCAGGCCAATGCTGGATTGGATGCTGCCCAAACTCAGACGATTCAGGATGTGTTGGGCCGGTTGACCAGTACCGTCATGCCGGTTGACGATTTGCGTCAGCAACTGAACGATATTCATGGTCTGACCGCGGAACAGCAGACAGGGTTAGATGAGTCATGGCAAGCTCTGGAGCGGGCTCGTCAGGCTGTGGCTGAGCAGTCGGCTGCTGTTGAGCAGCAGCAACAGTCGCTAGAGCAGCTTTGGTCCAATTGGCAGACGCTACAGGCGGAAAACGTCGATCTCAAGATCTCGCTGAAGCGCGAGCAGTCTTTGCTGGAGAATAAAGACGATCGAAATCAGATTTTAGCGGACCAACTGCAGCAGCAAAACCAGCTTTATAAACAGCTCTATGCTTTGCTCAACACTGGCGATCAGGTCCGCTTAAGTAAGCGAGTTGATGTAGGTCAACTGGAGGCTATGCCGCTAGATGACTTACAGACTAAGGTGGGAGACCTAGAAAAAGATCTAGAAAAGATGTCTCGCTTTGTCAGCGACCAAGAGGAAGAGCTTAAGTTTCAGCAAGAGGCGATTGACGAGGTCAAAGGCAAAATTGAGGCGGCCAACGACTTTGATCGACTCCAGCTTGAGACCGAGTTGGATGAAGAGCAGGATCGTTACCGGATGCTCAATGAAACGCTCGTGGGTCAGCGTCGAAATCTGGCCGAACGGGAAGAGGTTTTAGAGCAGCATCGGGCTGTTCTGCTGCGACGGCAGGGGCTGTCTACTGAAGAAGAGAAGGTGGATTCAGCCGGGCTTGAGCCAGTTCTGGAGGGCATTGACGAAGTCCGTCAGCGGTTAGAAGGCGAGATTCAGGCTCTGAATGAGGAAATTGCTGCAATTAAAACTAAGGTCGAAGCACTGAAGCCTCAAATCGAAGAAAAGTCTCAGGCGCTTGACAGTAAGCGAGAAGAGATTCGCCACGCTGAGACTGCGTGGGGTGAGAAGCAGGCCGCTGCGGCCCAAGGCCAACAGACAGTTACTCTCTACGAAACAACGCTACAGCCGATCCAAGATCGCCTGAATACAACGAAGGAAAATGTGGGTCGCCTGCTGGAGTTGGTCAATCGTTTCCAGGAGTCTAACGACTATCAGCTCCAGGCCATTGCTGAAATGCAGCAAACGGTTCAAAGTTTAACCTCGGAGCCAATGGCCATAGCCTCCTAATCCTAGGCTGTTGCGATCTCAATCTACTGCCGCGTCAAAGCTACAAGTGCAGACGTGAAAGCAGGAATTGGGTGTCGTGAAATAGAGAAGCGACCCCAAGTCTTCGCAAGGTACCAGTTCTGTTATGAGGCTTGGCGGGGGCTGTCGTCGAGAACGGTCTGTGCTGTGGGGCGATTTTTGGGTTGCTCGCCGTAGCGCTGACAGATCCAGTCAAAATCGATTTCAATGAGGTAATCCACAACCCAGGTCGCCTGGCGTTGGAGCATGTAGTTCGGATACGTGTGGGCGACGCCAATGACGGGCACGCCTGCTGCTTTGGCGGCCGTGATGCCCACAAAGGTGTCTTCTACTGCAACACACTGCTCAGGCCTAAGTTGGAGGCTTGGGTCTTGCTGATTGAGCTGTGCGATCGCAGCAGTATAAAGATCTGGATTAGGCTTACTGGGCAGGGGTAAGTCACCGGTGACCTGCACGGCAAAGCCCTCTTCTAGACCGGCTCGCTTAAGGACGGGGGTGACTTCAGCTTGCTGGGCCGTGGTTACGAGTGCCAGAGGGTATTGTCGAGTACGGACGCGAAAAATAAAGTCCGTAAACCCTGGGTATATCGGAGGCTGATCCTGGGCCTTGAGCCAGTCTGAATAACTTGCGGCTTTGCGGGTTAAGAGCCGGGTATAGTCCTCTGGCTTGAGGATGCGACCACGCCTGGCCATGAGGGCTTCAAAGCAAGTCTTATCGCTGCGGCCAAAGCACCGCTGTCGGTATTCCTCGGGATCGGGGCGGAGATTTTCGGCCAGCAGTGCGTCATCGATCAGCTGCTGATGGACGGCCTCATCGTTGATGATGACGCCACTAAACCCACATAAAACCGCTTTTAGCATTCACTTTCTTCAGCCCGCTGGGCCGATCGCTATCTTTATTGGTTTTCACCATTCTATCGCAGCCCTAGATCTCGCACCCCTGGGCCGCGCAGCTTCAAGGACGCAGCCTAAAGCCTGTCAGGGAAATTGGCCCCGCGGCCCAGGTCCGTCTGTATGGGCGTGGCCCAGGCGACAGAGATCATCCCACCCCACCCTAAAGAACTGCCGGGTGCCGTGTTGGGGACAGCGGACGTGAATGTAAGGATTACTACACTTCACTGTTAAAAATGGATGCTAAACCGTAGTATTAAAAGCTACAGTATCTACGCAGGATAGCTTGCTGACCTGCGTAGGGTTGCGACGTTTCATCTCGGCACTGCATCTATGCAACTTCTCTCTGTGAATCCATTGATTAGTGAGGCTACTATTCCGCTGCTGCTGCAGTGGTGGCAGCAGCGTAAACGGTTGGCCAGCAGTACTGGCGTTCTCAGTTCTCCAGTATTAAAAGATACCGATCAGGGCTATCTAGAGGCCTGTCATCGGATGATGGAAATCTATTCTGTGGTGAAAGCTGGCGGTGTACGGGCGCAACGGGAGGCCGCCCAGGCCTATTTGCGGCGTGAGCAAGCTGCTATCCATCGTGCGCTAGATAAACTTGCCCGTCAGCCTATGAGCGATGAGGCGGGGGTGTCCAGGGCGCAGCTGGAGGCTGATGCTCAAGAATTGGCCAGTGCAACCCACTGGCGGTTGAGTACGCTGAGCCAAATCGACCCTGCGGAGGAGGCTGCGGTCCAGCGATACCTGAGAGATATTGAGCGAGTGCTAATGCGGTAATTCTGCTGAGCAGGATATTAATGCCGAACCTTTGGTGATCTCGTCGGCTAGAGGTAAAGCACTATTCACGCGCGTGCTGTGTTTCCTCATTGTCTTGGGAATATCGTCGACGGGTAGAGACTGGTCGGCCGGTAGATACTATGGGAAGGCAGTGAAAATAGGTATTTAGGTGGCAGGCGTTACGGACGTGAGCCGTGCGGGTTGGGATTGTGTTGTGGTTGGTAGCGGTCTAGGCGGCCTAACCGCGGCAGCTTTACTGGCTAAGCAGGGTCAGCGCGTGCTGGTGTGTGAAAGCCATAGCATTCCAGGCGGGGCGGCCCACAGCTTTCATCGACAGGGATTTACCTTTGATTCGGGCCCCTCGTTTTATTGTGGGCTGGCTGACCCGCAGGGGCGAAACCCTCTCAGGGCGGTACTGTTGCTGCTAGGGGAGGCAGTAACGGCGGTGCCGTACGACCCGCTGGGATACTATCACTTGCCAGAGGGAATGCTGCCTATCCATGGCGATTTAGAACGCTATGGTGCTGCGATCGCACAGATCAATCCCCAGGCGGCAGCCGAATTTGCTCGGCTATCACGGCGCTTGCTGCAACTGTATGCTCCACTGCGGGACATTCCTACCTTAGCTCTACGGGCTGACTGGCAATTGATGCGGACGTTGCTGCTGCGCTATCCGCTAGCGGCTCTAAAGTTACTGCCACGCCTGCGTGATCTGGGGCGATCCATGGGGGACCTCGTGGACGAAACGGTTCGTGACCCTTGGTTGCGACGTTTGCTAGACCTGGAATGTTTTTTGCTGTCGGGGCTGACGGCCCAGGAGACCGTGGCGCCAGAAATGGCAGCAATGTTTGGGGAGCGCTCTCATGCCGCCATCGACTATCCCCTGGGGGGCAGTGGTGCCCTGGTGGCGGCGCTTGTCAGAGGGCTGAAAAAGTTTGGCGGGGAACTGCGTCTGAGCACCCACGTGGATCAAATTTTGGTGAAGAATAACCGCACTTGGGGGGTGCGGCTGCGATCTGGAGACATCCTTCATGCACCAACGGTCATTTCTAATGCAACCGTTTGGGATACCTATCGAGACTTACTCCAGCCGTCTGACTTGCCCACGGACTATCGCCACACACAGCTGAGTACGCCAGCCGTGGATAGCTTTATGCATCTGCACCTCGGCATTCGCGCCGAAGGGTTGGATGCCTTGGCCATCCACCATGTGGTGGTCCACAGTGCGGCCCGGCCGCTGGCCGCGCCCGGTAACACCTGTATGATTTCTATTCCCTCGGTGCTGGATCCTGACCTAGCACCCGCGAATCATCATACGATCCATGCCTACACACTGGAATCCCCCGAAGGCTGGGCTAAGGATGAAACCTATGCCGAGAAAAAGCGACAGCGGGCTGAACCGTTGTTTCGGGCATTGGAGAAGGTCATTCCTGATATTCGGGAGCGGATCGTCCTCGAGCTAATTGGGACACCCCTAACCCATCAGCGTTACCTGCGACGAGAACGGGGTACCTATGGACCCGCTATTGCGGCAAAGCAGGGCCGTTTCCCCAGCTGCAAAACTCCGATTGCTGGGCTTTACCGCGTGGGTGACAGCACTCTGCCGGGCATTGGTGTTCCGGCTGTGGTGGCTTCAGGTATTTTGTGTGCGAATCATCTAGTGGATTGGTCAGCCTCAACGGCGTTGCTGGATGAGGTGCCACTGGCGGAGGAGGGGTTGCCCTAGCGAAGCCCTGTGCCTAACGGACGTTGGCCAGGAGCCGCTCGCGCGAAGCCTGGAGCGGCGGTCGCAGCCGCCGAGAGAATCGTTGTGGAATGGTGAGCCACCCCAAAACGGATTCGTTGGGTAAAGTTAGCCATTGGCCAGCTTCGTGGAGGAGCCATCCCCCGGCAAAACTGTCTGTGGGTGGGCTGTAGCAGCCCAGTCGGAACCCGCCATACCGCGAATCTTGAAGGGCTAGAACAACGGGACGTCGAGCGTGGGGCAGGGCGCCATCAGGACACAGTCGCCAGGCCGGATCGTCGATGGCTGGAATTTGGAGGGCTAGGGCCCACGCCTTTTGGGTTGCCCAGCGGTTACCCAGCCAGCAGTCAATGCCCACACGACTTTTAGATTGATCTGGGTCTTCGCTACACAGGCAAAGCTGCCCGGCACGTAACCAGGCGGGTGCCGAGACCGCCTTTAGAGAACTCCAGTAGGGATAAAGCATAAGAGGGAAGTGACGTCCACACAAAGCTTATCAGGAACCCCATGAAAACCGTAGGCTATGTGACGAAGTTTTTGCGTAGACCGCATTGTTATGTCACGACTTTAGCAACCTTAGAGGTCTTTCCTTCCCCTTTGAATCAGGATTTTGGGAGATCTTACGGAATGGGATTGTAAAAAGTTAGAGGCTGTGAGTTAAGTTGAGCCTCGTCGGTGTAAGGTGCCTTGCGCCAACATTGGGCCGTGCCGTGCCTGGGGTATGGCGATACAGCGCTGACTATACCTGTAAGTTTCCTAAAGATATGTGGGCTACAGATCTACTCGCCAGCGTGGTCCCTGTTCAAAGATTTTCCGGGTTCAAACATTTTTCTGGTTCAAACATTTTCCTGTAGGAGGTAGGTCATCATGGTGCCTTTGCCTTTGATGTCTAAGGGGCCTCGAGGGTGAAATCGATACGTGTCTTTGAGCCAGTGATAGGTCTCGGGACTCACCTGAATTTCGCCCGGTAGGCCATAGGACTCCATGCGGCTGGCGGTATTGACGGTGTCGCCCCAAAGGTCATATGCGAATTTTTTGAGACCAATGACGCCGGCCACTACTGGCCCCGTATGGATGCCAATACGGATGGCTAAGGGACGGTCTAAGGCTTGGCTAAAGGTCGTTAGGGCTGCACGCATTTCGACGGCCATGGCTGCGATCGCACGGGCATGATCGTCCCTAGGCTCGGGTAAGCCAGCTACAACCATGTAGGCATCCCCAATGGTTTTGATTTTTTCGATGCCGTGTCGTTCTGCGAGTTGATCGAAGGTTGAAAATACCTGATTGAGAAGATCGACGACTTCGGTTGCGGTTGTGCCGTCGGCCAATTGGGTAAAGTCCACCAGGTCAGCAAACATCACCGTCACGTCTGTAAAGTTCTCGGCAATGGTGTTTTGGCCCAGCTTGAGCTTGTCGGCAATGGACTTTGGCAGAATATTGAGCAATAGCTGCTCAGATCGGTCCTTCGCTTCTGCGAGCTGGCGATTGGCATGGAAATTGGCAGCCGACAGCCGCTCATAAAAATAGACAGAACAGTTGCAAA
>JBCBOC010000403.1:0-4528 GCA_039821475.1 Cyanobacteria bacterium J06632_22
TAGCGCTCAATGGTGAGGCCGTCCAGTTGTAG
The DNA here is from genome assembly GCA_039821475.1 of Cyanobacteria bacterium J06632_22. GTDB lineage: Bacteria > Cyanobacteriota > Cyanobacteriia > Phormidesmidales > Phormidesmidaceae > CAWUKV01. The sequence continues at coordinate 33 of JBCBOC010000403.1, forward strand.
GGGCTTTACATTGGCCTGCTGTAGGTCTAGCTTGACCTGAAACAGCGGCATCATTTGGCTAAGGTGGCGGTCGGGGTTAATTACCTCTACCAGCTTTTCGAAGGGGAGATCCTGATGGGCAAAGCCGCTCAACACCGTGTCGCGCACCTGCAACAGTAGGTCACTAAAGCTGGGATTATTGGAGAGATCGCTGCGGAAAACTAGCGTGTTGACCAGCAGTCCGATCAGACTTTCGGTTTCGGTGCGATCGCGATTGGCCACATCGCTGCCCACCACAATATCGTCGCTGGCGGTATAGCGGTGCAACAGGGTCTTGAAGGCCGTCAATAGCAGGGTGAATAGGGTGACCTTGTGCTGACTGGCTAGGCTGCGGATCTGGTTGGCTAACGGGGGTGCGATCTCAATCGGTACCTGATCGCCTCGGTAGCTGGCCACGGCACCGTAGGCTCGGTCTCGGGGTAAGTCGAGTACCGGCAGTTCTCCGCCGAGTTGCTGGGTCCAATAGTCGGTCTGGAGAGATAGCTTTTCTCCCTGGAGCTGTTGTCGTTGCCAAATGGCCCAGTCGGCATACTGGATTGACAGTGGTGGTAGCGGTGACGATTGCCCCTGGGACAAGGCCCGATACAGAATCGTCATCTCCCGCAGGAAGACCATCACCGACCAGCGATCGCTAACAATATGATGGGTTGCCAGCACCAGCAGATGGTGATCATCGGCCAGCTGAATTAGCGCTGTTCGCAGAATGCCCGTTGCCAGATCAAACGGTGTCGCAATACACGTTTGAATGTGCTCATCAGCGGCGGCTTGAGGGTCGGCAGCGGTGCGCACATCAATCATGGGCAGCTCACGGGACTCAGCTGAGTCCACAATTTGGATGGGCTGACTTTCACCGTCCTCGGTTGTCACCAGCTCAAACCGAGTGCGCAGGGTCTCGTGGCGCTCCACCAGGGTGTTCAGGCTCTTTTCTAGGGCCGCAATATCTAGCGGACCGCGCAAACCCAGCACGCTGGCGACATTATAGGCAGTGTTGTTGGTATCAAGCTGTTGGACAAACCACAGCCGCTGCTGGGCAAAAGACAGGGGCAGGTTGTTGTTGCCGGACCGGCGGGGAATAGACGCGGCGCGGGGAGGCTGAATGCCTTTTGCCGCCAGCTTCTTTTCAAACAGCGAGCGCTGTTCTGGGGTTAGGTTCAGCAGCTGCTGGTAAAACTGACTCATACTTCACCTCCGGCAAGCTGGGCCTGCACCTCTTCACTTGACAGATTCTGAACCTCAGCCAGCAAGGCGGCCATCGCATCCAGCTCCTCGGACTGTGGCAACTGTTCTGAAATCACTGCGGCAATCCCAGCCACCGTCGGGGCTTCAAATAACAAGTTGCGCATTTCCACATCTACAGGGAATGCCTCTCGCAGGCGAGAGATTACCTGAATCGCCAGCAGCGAGTGCCCGCCTAGGTCAAAGAAACCGTCATAAACACCGACCTGCTCAATGCCTAATAGGTCTTGCCAGATGGTGGCGATGGTCTGTTCCACATCGTTTCTGGGGGCCACGTATTCAGCAGATAAAGCCGGACGCTGGTGAGAAGTAGCCACCGACTCGGTGCGCATTTGGGGTGTTGCAGCAATCCACTGGTCGATCCGGGCGGGTAAATTCCCCTTGGAGACAGCCACCTGCCCCGGTGCCGTTAAAGAGAGAACGCGCTCGGTTGCCATCCACACGTCTTCGGTGTTTAGGGCAAACTCCCTCAGGGTCGTGCCCCAGCTCTCATCGCGGGTATCTGTTGTTGTTTCTTCGGTCCAAGCATCCCAGTTGATGCTAAACCAGGGCGTGCCAGACCGTCGGTTCTGCTCGGCCACAAAGGCATCGACAAAGTGGTTGGCCCCGGCGTAAGGCGCTAATCCCAACCCTCCCAGTACCGAAGAGAGGGAAGACTGCACACAGCAAAAATCCAGGGTGCGACCGTCCAAAGCTGTTGCAAGATTCTCTAACACAACCGTTTTGGTGTCGCGATTGTAGTGCCAGTGGTGGGGCTGCAGCAGGGCCAAAGGCGCAGCGGACTTCTCGTTGGTCATGGGGCTGCTGACAAACACCCCGTTAATGGGGCCAAGCTGCTTTTCTGCCTGGGTTAGAGCAGCGGCCAGGGCATCTGGATTAGTCAAGTCTGTGGGGATTGAGATCGCACTCCCAGCTCCTTTCTCCAACAAATGGGCGGTGTCTATGCCATCTGCCGCCTGAGGAACAATCAGTGCTAGTTTTGCCTGGTGCCTCTGGGCCAACGACTCGCCCCAGACTGGCCCCAGTCCCTGCTGGTAGTCGCCCACCATCGCATAAGTGCCACCCTGCTTTAGCGCCGTTGAGAATTCAGCTGTGAGTGAGACCGGCTGGTACTGTTGCTGCCAGCGATAGCGGCCCCGGTAGGCCACCACAGCGGCGGGGTCAGTGGCCTGTAGCTCTTGCCAGAGGCGGGTGACCTGCTGTTTTGTTGATCGGTTCGAGTTATTACCAGAAATATCGCCCGAGAGATCGCCCGAGAGATCAACCAGACGACAACCCAACTGGGGATATTCTTGGCTGACAACCTGACAGAGCCCTTGCAAAACGGACGATTCAGAGCTTAGGGTTTCACTGCCGGTAACGTCGCAGCTGTTCTGCGTCACCACCGTAATCTGCAGCGGCTCATTCTCTCGGCTCCAAACCGTCAACAGGTTTGATAGCCCCCTAAACTGCAACTCCCGAGCCTGCCCAGGGAATGCCAGATAGACAATTTCCGTCGGCAGCATTTCCCGCAACTGCAAATCGTCCCACAGCTGTTGGTAGCTCTCGGCCTGTTCAGGATTCACCTCAAACCGCCGGTAGCCCGCCTGGTCAAAGGCTTTACCTGGTTCTGCCACAAACACATCTTGGCCCGTCTGCTCGATGTGCTGCGCCAGGGCCGAGCCCAAGCCCAAATCCTGGGCCACAATCAGCCAGCGGGGTCGGGTCGTCACATCCACAGACCGAGGCTGCGCCGCCACTCGCTGCCAGCTGGGCGTATAGAACCAGTTCGCCAGATCGGGTTCAACCGGAATATCCCCCGTCGGCGAGGAGGCCGACACCACACTGGCATGGCCCATATCCAGATCAACCCAGTAGCGCTGCCGCTCAAAGGGGTAGGTGGGCAAGGGAACGCGATGGCCGGGCCGGGGGTGGAGATTGGCCCAGTTGAGGGTGACGCCCGTACACCAAAGCTGTCCAGCGGCAGCCAACAACTGTTGCAGGTCGGCTTGGCCATCGGCCAGTTTGGGATGGGGCAGGCTATGGATGGTGGGGCAGCCGCCCGTCAGGGCCACATGCTGGCGGGTCAGCGTCGTTAGGGTTTGCCCAGGCCCCACCTCTAGTAGCACCGGGCTGGCCATTTGCAACACCGCCTTGATGCCGTCACTAAAGCGCACGGGTTGACGCGCCTGCTGTCCCCAATAGGCCGGGTCGCAGGCCTGCTCGGAGGTAATCCAAGTGCCCGTCACATTGGAAATAAACGGAATCTGGGGCGGATTTAGTTCTACCTGGGAGACGGCCTCCACCAGCGGGGTCACCATCGGCTCCATCATGGTGGAGTGGAAAGCATGGGATGTGCGCAGGACTCGGCAACTGATCTGGGCCTGTTCTAACTGCGATCGCAGCGCCTCAATAGCACTCTCCTGACCCGATACCACGCAAAGCTGTGGGCCATTATGGGCTGCCAGGGTGACCCGATCGCTCAACCAAGGCTGAATCGCCTCTACCGAAAGCCCTATGGACAGCATCGCCCCGCTAGGCTGTTGCTGCATCAGCCGCCCCCGCAAAGCCACCAGTCGCAGCGCCGTCTCCAGGTCAAACACACCGGCCAGACAGGCCGCGACGTACTCACCAATGCTGTGGCCCACCATTGCTTCAGGGGTGACCCCCCAATGCTGCCAAAGCTGGGCCAGGCTATACTCCACTGCAAAGATGGCAGGCTGGGCGTAGCGGGTTTGGTCAAGGGGCTGATCCGGCGAGAACAGCAGGTCTAGCAGCGGATAGTCCAGCTCTGGGGCCAGCAGGGCCGCGCATCGATCTAGCGCCGCTTTAAAGACCGGCTGCTGCTGGTATATCCCTTGAGCCATGCCCCTATGCTGGCTCCCCTGCCCAGGGAAAAGCAGCACCCGTTCGGGCCGCTCACTGCGCTGACCGCTGACGGGAATCTGCAGCTGCGCAATCGCATCCTCTGGCCCATCACAAACCAGACTGCGGCGATAGTCAAAGGCGGCACGGCCCACCTGCAGGGTGTAGGCGATATCTGCCAAACGCGCCGTGGGCTCCAGGTTCTGTTGTTTTAAATCCTTTAAATGCGCCGCCAGATTCTCAGCGGCTGTGGCCAGAGCTGTTGGGGTCTTGGCAGATAGCACCAGCAGCTGGGGTTGCGAGTCAGCGGGCTCACGGACTGGAGCGGGCGCTTCTTCTAAAATTACATGGGCGTTGGTGCCGCCAATGCCAAAGGA
>JBCBOC010000174.1:0-7018 GCA_039821475.1 Cyanobacteria bacterium J06632_22
CTATCTTCTATCTCCTGATGACGTAGCCGATCCCATAAATAATTGAGCGCACCTACTTAGCACCATAATGAACAAAAGATGTGCAACAAGTTAAGGGGGCGATGGCAACAGCCCTGTGTTGCACTAAAAAATCCAGAAAATTTTTAAACTAAACCTGCTCCTACAGAGCGGGTTTTGCAGTGTTGTTGCACTATTTTATCAGTTCTACCCTGTCCGGAATCAGCTTGTCAGGCCAGGAATCCTGCCTATAGAATCGCATTACAGCGTTTGACAACAGCAGGCCATGTCGTTAAGCAGTGTCACTAAACAGTGTCTCTAAATAGTTGAGATTTCATTTCCTACTGAGCAAACGCCAAAAAAACATTTAACAGGAGGCGAACGATGCGACGACAGAGACGTCAACAGCCCCGACGACAGAAACCGCCACAGCGGCGAAAAATGCTTGCTTGGCTTGCGGCCGGATGGGGATTGGCCCTGGCCAGTTTTGGCCTTGACCTGGGGCACTGGTTCCACGCAGCGGCTGCCAGCCAGCGGAACCTCTGTCAGGAGGTCACCCAGTCTACGGCAGTCCTCTCGCGAGAACAGCTTGCGAAACTCTTAGCCGTGCCCGAACGATCCGAGAAGACAACGATTCGAGAGATTGTTGAAACACCCTACTGCACCCTGCCCCAATTCGAAGTCCGGGCCGGGGTGTCAGCCATTCGAGAGGCCTATCCCTTGGCCTTTGACCCCGATACGTGGCTTGTTGTGCTTTACGAAGGAGAAGAATATGCCGGCTATGGGTTTAGCGTTCAAAATTAGCGGTGTGTTAGTTGCTGGTCTAGTACTGGTGGGCGGGGGGGCCATGGTTGATAGGTGGCGTCCCGAGCCCACCGTCCGCCGCATCCAGGTGCAGCAAAACTGGGCCCTGCAAACGGGCAGTCAGGTGGCCGGCTATAGCGTCAGCGGCGGCCTCGGCGATATTACCTTAAACCTGTCCGGGGCGACTGTTCACATGCCCTTCGACGGGGAAGTGGAGCCCACGGCAGAGGGCTGTGTGCTGCTGTCGGGGGCGGAGTTTCCGGCATATCTGTTTCGGCTGTGTGGGTTACGCCGAGTGCGTCTAGGCCCACAGCGTCAACATCGCCCCATTGGCCGGGCCAACCAGTTGGTGTTTGCCGCATTGCGCAAGCAGCCTGACGGGACTTGGGTAATGGTCGAACCTTCAGTACAGCTGATTGAGCAGTTTATTGCGGGGCACACGGGATGAAACGACTGGGCCGTATTTTAGTTAGTTTCGGGTTGATATTGGGCGGACTAACGGTGGGCGTGCAGACAGCGGTTGCAGAAACGCAACCTACCGTAGCTCTAAGCTTTGACGTCTCGGGGGGCGCACCGAAGGCGGCCCCCGAGACGGATGCTGTGGGGTTAAGCTTTGAGTTATCGGCTCAGCCTGCGCGCAACAGTCCGCCTGTTGCACCAGCGCCGGTTGCTGTTGCCGCCCCCGAGTGGGTGGCGGTTGCAGTGCCCGAGCCCCCACCGCTTTCGCCCCTAGCATCAGCATCCCCCCCGGCGGCAAGTTTACCCCCACCCCCGGCAGTCGTTGGCCCGCTCAATTGGGAACTGGCCGATCTGTTTGTGGGTGGTTCCGACTCGTTAGTGGCCCATGCCGTCGGCCACGCGGAGGGCACCCGCACCGCAAACGGCGGCTACACTCGCTATTACAACGGTCACACCGACCCCGGCAACAGCGTCTGGAACCTGGGCACGTTCTCGTATCAGCACGGGGCCCGTTCCGCCGCCGAAGCCGACGCTAAGCAGCTTGTTCGCCTGCAGCGCCAGGCCACAGAGCTGAGGCAACAGGCTGCCGCAAAGGGCATCGAGCTAACCCTATTAGAAGAACTCAATGGCATTGACCTCGCCAACCAGGCCCCCGTCACCGCCCTAGATCGGGGCTATATCAAATGGCTAGAACGGGCCAAACGTACCGACATGAACGAGGCCGAACGGGTCGTGTGGGCCAGAACGCGATCGTTTATCCATCCCGATACCGGACGATGGAACGCCCCAGGACTGGGTAACACATTGGAGTCTGTTACCCGCGATCAGCGGCGACGACAGCAGGCCATTTCAGCGGTGTTGGCAACTTCTCCCGCACGACTGAATTAAATCTCCTGATCTAAAGACCTGCTCTAAGGAAGGGAGTGTCCGTGCTCCCTTTTTCCTCTTTTCCTTTCCGTTCTAATAAATGCCCTTAAGCCTTATCTGACACCACCGTTGGCAAGATAACCGTAAATTCAGTTTTCTCGCCCGGCACAGACTCACACTTCAAGCATCCCCCGTGCTGATCGACCACAATTTGATAGCTAATGGACAGGCCTAACCCTTTGCCTTGGCCAATGGGCTTAGTCGAAAAGAAGGGATCAAAAATCAGTTTTTGAATGCCTTTTGAGATGCCAGGGCCATTATCAGAAATAGCAACGTAAATTTCTTTATCTGACAACGCTGCAGTTTTGATGGTGACCTGGGGTGAGCCGTCTAATTTAAGTTTTGCCGGTACTGATGTATTTGAGGTAGAAACCTGACGCAACGACTCAAATGCATTGGTCAAGATATGAACAAAAACCTGATTTAGTGCTCCCGAATAGCACTCTACGGGCGGCAGACTACCATAGGCCTTGACAACGGATATGGCCGGCAAAGATTCTGTCGCCTCCTGCTGGCGGGCAAGCAACATCAGCGCCGCGTCAAGGCCATCGTGGATATCAACAATTTTTAGTTCTGCCTCATCTAACCGAGAAAATGTCCGGAGAGAATCAACAATTTCCTTAATCCGCTTCGTGCCATTAAACATCGATTGGATCAGCTTGGGGAAATCTGCGGAAATATAATCCAGATCGCGACTGTCGACCTCCGATTGAATCTCATCCGGTAACGTACCACTATGCTGACGATAATGCTCTATCGAAAACAGCAGGTCCTCCACATGGGCTTTGGCGTATTCGAGATTGCCGTGAATAAAGCTAATCGGATTATTGACTTCATGGGCAATACCCGCCACCAGTTGCCCGAGCCCTGACATTCGTTCCGCCTGAATGAGCTGGGTCTGCGTCTGCTTGAGCTGCTTTAGGGTTTCATTGAGCTGAGTGGACTTGGCTCGTTCTCTCCATTCCGAAAATTTTAAAGCGGCTTCTGCGGACTTTCGGGCGGTAATGTCTCTCAGCAAAATGGTGAAGAAAGATTCCTCGTGCAGCTGGGTTGCCGTTACCATCATTTCCAAGGGAAAGGTTTGCCCAGCCTGCGTTCGACCAAATAGCTCTAGGGCCTGACCCCGTTTAGTGGCCGACCAGAGGAGCTCCCGTAGAGCAGTCTCTGACAAGGGCTGATCAGATTTTTGTGGGTCCGTTACCAGCAGCGTTTTCAGGGGGCGATCAATTAACGCCTTAGTGGTATAGCCAAAAATATTCTCCGTGGCGGGGTTCGCACTTTGTATGCTCAATGAAAACGTTGACGTGGTAAGAATCCCATCTGCTGCCGTATTCACAATCGCCTCATTTTTGGCGATGGCCTGCTCTAGGGCCGAAATGACTTGGTTATACCAGGTGCCAATTATCCCCACCTCTGTAAACGGGTCGATCGACACGCGTTTACTCAGATTGCCGGTTTTAGCATGGTGGCGCATGATCTGATAGACATCGGAGATCTCTCTTTTAGCGCCATGCTCTGTCATATTCAGGCCAACATACTCCTGCCTTGCGCTGACGCGCAGCGCCATTACCTGCTGCAGGCCCAACATCACAAACAATGTTAGCGAAAACGTCCACACGCCACAGGCCAGCACCCCTGAAAGCTGTACGGTGAGCTGTTCAATGCGCGACAGTCCGGTGCCCAACTGGGCTACATCACCAAATAGAGCAACCGCTAGGGTGCCCCAAATGCCGGCCCCCAGGTGTACGGGAATAGCCCCAACAACATCGTCAATGTGCCATCGGTTGAGCAGGGCTTCGGTGAGTAGCATCACCCAGCAGCCGATTGCGCCGATTGCGATCGCACTCTCAACCGACACTACGTGACAGCCCGCCGTAATGGCCACTAACCCCGCCAGGGCCCCATTTAAAGGGGCTGTGGCCGCAATTGGCCGGTGGCGCAGCAGCGCCAACCCAACGGGCAGCAGCCCACCGGCACAGCCGGCGAATAGGGTATTGAGCAAAATCAGTGGAACCTGGTTATCGAAGGCCAGTTCGCTCCCGCCATTAAAGCCAAACCAGCCGAACCACAAAATCATCGTCCCTAGGAAAGTGAGGGGAATGTCTGCCCCTGACACCTGCTCAAATAGCCGCTTGGTAGAATAGCGACCCAGGCGTGGCCCCACGACAATGACGGCCGCCAGGGCACTCCACCCCCCCAAGCTATGAACCACCGTTGATCCGGCAAAATCTACAAATCCTTTTTGCCCCAGCCAGCCATGGGTGTCCCCGGTAGCCAGGCCGTTCCAGACCCAGTGACCAAACACGGGATACAGTAGCCCCGAGATCAGCACACAAACCGCTAGGTAGCTTCGCAGCGTCATCCGCTCGGCCACGGCTCCCGACACAATGGTGACGGCAGTACTGCAAAACATGGCCTGAAACAGAAAAAACGACCAGTTCCAGGCGGTTTGGGCCGGATCACCCGGTTGGCTAGTGGTAAAGAGATAGTCGCTATGGCCGACCCAGCCCAGATAAGATGTCCCGAACATCAAGCCGTAGCCCACCAGCCAAAAGATCAGAACAGAAACGTTCAGATCGGTAAAATTTTTGATAACAACGTTGATGCGGTTCTTAGGACGAGTGGCTCCGGCCTCTAGGCAGAGGAAGCCGGCCTGCATCAGAAATACCAGGCAGCTACTCCAAAGAATCCAAGTTAAATCGAGTAAATGATCGTCCATCCCAGCTGATTAAAAGGAAACAACACAATTTATGCTCACCATGGCGTTGTGATGAGCCAGTATTCAAACTTGCAATTACTGGTGTGTAATGACTTGTGTCTTTACTATGTAGACACCCCGCTTAGGGTGCCCAAGCGTTACAGCAGTGTAGCTGAGGCTTTTTCTACACCACCTCAGACCGCCGAGCGTAGGCCGCAAATGGCTCTTTGATAAATCGAATGTACAAATGCCGGAAAGTAGACTTCACCACTCGGGGCATGCCAAAGTCGATCGGCATCAGCGTCTCGGGAAACTGCCAGTCAGCAATGGCTAACTCGTTCGGCGACATCAGCGGAAACTGATAATCAGCCCGATCTGGACAGAGCCCCAACTGCATCGACTGGTGCACCGTCGGCACCTGTTCCGGCGCAATGCCCAGCACTTCTACCATGGCACGATCCAGGGCAAACACATTGGTCGCAGCCCCCAACAGGCCCAAGTCTCTGGGCTCACCACCACTGGGCCCATTGCCCTCATGGCCGATAATGCCATCCAAAATGGTCAGGTCCGGGTTCACCATTTCCGCTGTGCGTACTAGCATTGCCCCAAACCGATCCCGGTCTTTGCCCGCTTCCATATGCCACCAGGCTTTCATCTTGCCCGGCACACAGCCAAACAAATTTTTCACCCCCAGCGTCAGAGTCAACTGCACATGGGACTTCACCTTCGGCAGGTTAATCACCACATCGGCATCCATCGCTTCCTTCGAAATCAGTAAATTGTTAAAGTCTTCGGCGGCGGTGTCGTAGCGCTTACCGTGCAGCTCAACAATGGGCAGGTCTAGCTTCTCGGCCCACGCCAATAGCCCATTGGCCTTAGCGACGCCCTTCGCACTACCAAAGGCCGGACTGTCGCCCAAAAAAGGATGGCCGCCGACGTCTTGCACCAGCTTTGCGACGCAGTAAACCACCTCTGGCCGAGTGGTACATTCCTTGGTTGGCCTAGACCCCGTCAATAAATTTGGCTTCAGCAATACTCGATCACCGGGTTTTACAAACGCAGCCATGCCCCCCAATGGCGCCAATACGGCTTTAATGGACTGCTCTAGGGCATCCACATCGTAGGTTTTAGCGCGAAGCAGACTGACGGGAATAGAGGGGGAGATCATAAACCTTGAGTTCGAAGTCGCTCTAAAGTACTATTGCCCTTCAATTGTGGGGCGGTTAATAGGAATGTGCAAATGGAAACGGGGCTGAGCCTGTGGGCACGAACCAGTGGAACTTGGATCAACGTGCTGTTGGTGATACTGGGGACGTCGGGTGGGGTGCTGCTCCGCGATCGCATTCCTAAATCGATGCAGTCCATCATCACCCAGGCGGTGGGGCTAATCACGATTTTTATTGGCCTTAGTATGGCCCAACCCTTGGCAGATGTATCGGCCGGACCGGTGGCAGGGGTGATTTTTGGGCTGCTGGCGCTGGTATTTGGTGGACTCCTGGGGGAATGGGCGCAGATTGAGCAGCGCTTAGTGGTGGTGGGCGACGCCCTAAAAAAACGCTTTCGCGGTGGCGGCAAGTTTACGGAAGGGTTCGTGGCCGCCAGCCTGCTGTTTTGCATCGGGCCGATGGCCATTCTGGGCAGCTTGAACAACGGCCTTAGCGGGGACGGCACTATTCTGGTGATCAAAGGCACCATGGACGGGCTGATTTCCATTGCGCTGACGGGCAGCTATGGCGTCGGCGTCGGATTTTCCATTTTGCCGGTGCTGATTTACCAGGGGGGGCTGTCGCTGTTGTCCAGCGTGTTGGCCAGTGGCTTGGCAGACCCGGCGACAGACCCTCGCGTCATGCTAGTCACGGGGGTTGGGGGCGTGATGATTTTGGGTTTGGGCTTCAACCTACTAGAGGTGGCCAAGGTGCGGGTAGCTTCGTTTTTACCGGCGTTAGTTTTAGCCCCGGTACTGTACGGGCTGACCGTTTGGGTGACCGGAGGCCGCTAGGCCATGAACAGCAAAAGAGCACCTCTAAAAATCAATTTTCTGAATAGTTTGAGACTCAAGTGAGACTGTTGCGTAAAGTACGCTAAGACGAATAGGCAGGTTGACCTCAAAGCTTTGGCTAGCGGGGGGTATAA
>JBCBOC010000183.1:0-6901 GCA_039821475.1 Cyanobacteria bacterium J06632_22
ACCATAGCCATGCTTGGGACCACGCAGTAGTGTGGGGGGTGTAAGCGCGTCGATATTCGCAGATTCAAACAATCCTGGGCGCATGGTGGATCACGTTACTCAATTTCTACCGACAATTAGCAGCCTGGTGGCGTTGGGCGAATTTTTACCCGAGACCGTTGCTGAACCGGCTGAATCCATCTCGGCGTTGCCAGAGACGGTGCGGCTGGCTCGCCAAGCCCAGCGAGCTGAGGGAGAATGGCAGGCTGCGATCGCATCGGTGCGTCATTTACTCAAGCAAACGTTGCCAGATAGTCCTAGCGATACCGAGGATTATCGAGGCATTTTGCTGTCTGGCCCGGTTCCGGTGCTAGATGTGGTGAGTCTAACCACCCCCCTATCTAACTGGACGTTTGTCCCCCAATCGCGAGAGCAGCTGCTGCGGGACCAGTTTGCCCAGCTGATGCCTGCCGATCGTGCCGTGCCTGAAGCGGAGGGGCCCGCTGCCCGGCTATTGCCGCTGTTTGAAGGCGACCCGCTGACGGCAGAACGGTTTTGTTTGCTGTTGACCACACACTTCAACCTAGTGCTGGTGCTGGGGCGCGATGCCAACCAGGAAATGCATTTTCAATTTTCCTTCACGCCTGCGGTGATCGAGTCGGTTTGGCAGTTGTTGCGATCGCGCATCGCTGTGGTGCAGTCGGCCCACCTCGCCACTATTGATGCCCTGGTCACAACGTTTACGAGTCCCGCACCGGATCACCGCTGGGTAAGCCAGTTTACGCGTCTGATGCTGTCCGCCCTTCCAGCAACGCCCCTGCCCGTAGAGGAACGGCCTCGTTCCCAGCCCGGCGCTGCATCGGTTTCACCTGCCCATGGCCCCCAGCCCCAGCAAGGGACCCATACTGCTCAAGGGGCCAATCAGGCCAGCCCCGGCCTCAAGGGTGATCTGGAACTGCTCAAGGCGATGGCCCACGAAATCAGCACGCCCCTGACCACCATTCGTACCTACACCCGCTCCTTACTGCGCCGTAAAGATCTCGATGGCAAAGCGGTTCAGCGTCTGCGCCAGATTGATCGAGAATGCACCCAGCAGATCAATCGCTTTGGCCTGATTTTCAAAGCTGTGGAGCTAGAGGCGGCTACCCATGCGGCCCCGCGATCGCCGTTAACGGCCACCCCCCTAGCGGCGCTATTTGAAGAGGCCATTCCCCAGTGGCAGCAGGCGGCTACCCGCCGGGGGCTGGCGTTATCGGTAAACATTCCTGAGCAACTCCCGATGGTTGCCAGCGATCCGAACATGCTGCAGCAGGTGTTAACCGGTCTGGTGGAGCTCTTTACCCACAGTGTGTCAACCGCCAGTCACATTGACCTACAGGTGATGGCTGCTGGTGATCAGCTCAAACTCCAGTTCCAGGCCCATCAGTCTGGACAGCCCGTTTCTCGGGCTTGCCCTAGCCCATCCCTAAAGTCCCTGGGGCATTTGTTAATGTTTCAGCCAGAAACAGGGGGCCTGAGTCTGAACCTGAGTGCGACCAAAACGCTATTCCAAGCTTTGGGGGCCAAGCTGACGGTACGCGACAAAGCTGACCAGGGCTCAACCTGGACGGTGTTTCTCCCCATTGAAACCACACAGATGGCCTATCCCATTGTTTAAGGGGATAAGGCTTAGCCACATCTGGAACGGTCGTTATGTCTGTCGTTATTTCTAAGGCACACTATCAATCTGACGAATGCGATAGTGCAAAAAGACTTCATCCCCCAAGCTTTCTGCAGATATCAGTTGAAAGCGTGGTGCGGCATTGATGTGAAATCCGAGGCCATCCATCGGTGTGGGTGCAGTTTGTCCACCGATAAGTAGCGGACAAACCGTGAGCCAGAGTTCGTCGATGACATGAGCCGCAGCCAAGGCTGCAACCAACTGCCCGCCCCCCATTACGAGCAACCGACGGATGCCCCGCTTCCGTAGCCGTGCAAATATAGCTTTCCAATTTGTGGGTGTTGACGGCTCCCCTAGCCAGGGCAGAACGTCGGAAAATTTAGGCTCAGATCTGGGCTCAGAGGTTTGAGACGCTAACGGCCATAGGGCTGCGCCAACGGGGCCTGTTAGGAGCCACCGTGGCCCGGGCTGGGTAAAGAATCGCAGGTTCGGGTCCAGCTGAGCGCCCATGGAGCAGACGATTTGCACGGGCTGCACCGATTGCCCCTGCCGCTGTCGCTGTGCCAGCAGGGCTGGATTGCGGACCGGCATTGTCGTGCCATAGGCCCGCAATGTTCCTGCACCAAATAGTGTTGCATCTGCCTCGGCCACACGAGCTTGCAGATGTTGCTGATCCTGTGGGGATGGGAATCGCGCGGGGCTGCGGTCCCGATCGGAAATTTTGCCGTCGACGCTCATGGCCAGTACAACGGTGGTGTGGGGCAGTGATGGGTCGGTTGGCATAGACAATCGGTTTCTGTGGGCTATTCGCGCATCCAAATCTTCATCTAATTGAACTGGATTTTAACTTTCGGGCCGTCCGCTAATCAGTAAATACCCATAGCGAATACCATGTGACAGGATAGGGGCAAGTGGTGCGGTTGATGACCGCATTCGCCGGAGTGGTTTCCTGTTGTTATCGCTGGTGCTATGGCCGTCACCACAGTAGTTGTGTCTGCGACGGCGGGCCAGTGGTCTCCCCCCTGGACTCCCATACTGGGTGTTTCACCGCCAAAGATTCCCTGAGTGGTGGGTGGCCTCCGGTTCTGTCATCCGATTCTGTCATCCCGCTAGATAACTCACCGTATCGCCACAGTGCCGTCGTCTTCCAACCCAACCTTTTATGGTTAAGCGTCCCCGCTCTTTTCGTCGCCTGCTGCTGCTTCGCATTCTGCTCCTCACCTTTCCGATTTTGTTGGTTGGACAGGCGATGACGCTGCGGAAAGCGCGTACGAGCCTGCTGGAAACCGCGCGTCAAAATCTGACGAGCAGTGCTGTGCGTAAGGCCGAAGAGCTGGAGCAAGATGTCCATACAGTACAGTCCGACCTAATGCTGCTGAGTGAGACTCAGGCGCTGAAAACGGGAGATGCCGAGGCGTTGCGCACGGCTCTGGATCGATATATTTTGACTGTGCCCTATGAGATCAGCTGTATGGAGGTGCGGGCGGGGGCGGGCATGATTGCCACCACCACCTGCGATGAACCGCTGCTGCCCGACAGCGACGCCCTACCCTGGCCACAAACCCTGGGCGATCCTGCCTTTTATCTGGTGTCCTTGACGACCGCCGACCAGATTGAGCCACCGGCCCTGGAACGGGCCCCGATCATTTTGACGGTGGCGGCCCCGGTTTACAACGATGACCAGCAGCTTCGCTACACCCTCACGGCGCGAGTACGGCTGTTTCAGCTGCAAGATACAAACCCTAGATCACTGGTGGGCGATACCGTAGTCATTGATGCCGACAATCGAGTCATGGTCCATCCAGATGGTGATCAGGTGGGGCGGTCGATTGATGAACTGCCGGCGGCTGACCGGCTGAGCAGTATTCTGACCGGCATTGAAACGGGCGCTGAAGATACCCTGCACCTGTTCAATTTCATGGACTATGGGGATGAGTGGTTAGCGGGTTACAGCGGTGCGCGCATTCCGATTACGTCGGATCAGGCGGAAACCTGGAATGTTTTGGCTGTCACCCCTTTAGACCAAGCGCTACACGCACTGCAAGATATTCGACAGGTGCTAATTTTGCTGACGTTGGGGTTGCTGGCCGCCAATGCTCTCATGGCCCTTTATGTTGCTCGGAGTTTATCGCTGCCGGTAGAGCGACTGATTCGCTATGGTCAGCGAGTCCAAGATATTTCCCAGCTAGAGTCGGCACCTCGGAATCCTAGCGTTTGGGAGTTGGATTATCTGGGCCAGGTGATTGAACGCATGCTGCGTCGTCTGCAGGCGGGTTCCCTGGAGCTGCGTCAGGCGTGGAAAGATGCTCAGTTTGCCAATCAAACCAAGAATGAGTTTCTGGCCAATACTTCCCACGAGTTGAGAACGCCCCTCAACGGCATTATTAATTCCATTCGGTTAGTGCGTAATGGTGATTGCGACGACCGCGAGGAAGAGCTGGAATTTTTGGAGCAGGCCGATCAGGCCTCGATGCATTTGCTCAAGATTATCAATGACATTTTGGACATTGCCAAAATTGAGTCCGGCACCCTGTCCGTACATCTCACCGCTACGGATGTGCGTGACGTACTCAATCAAGTTTTAGATTTGCAGGCGCTACAAATTCGTCAGAAGGGGCTAATGCTGCATCGTCCTGAGCTTCCAGACGCTTTGCTGGTGCAGGCGGACCCCCATAAACTCAAGCAGGTTCTGCTCAATGTCATCTATAACGCGGTGAAGTTTACCCATGAAGGCAGCATTACCGTTGAGGTTTACAAAGAGACCGAACCCCAGGCGGTGACGTCGGCATCTGTCACCAGAAACGGTGATAGCGGTCAACCCAGCCGCCCGGTGACCGTTGCCAGTCCTCGGGTCCGGATTGTGATTCGCGATACTGGGATTGGCATTGCCCAAAAGCAGCAGCACAAGCTGTTCAGACCCTTTGTGATGGTTGATGGCTCCCGCACGCGGAGCTACGAAGGCACGGGGTTAGGCTTGGCGATTTCGAAAAACCTGATGGAGCTCATGGGTGGGACTATTAGCCTGATGAGCGAGGGCAAAAATAAAGGGGTGGTGGTCACGCTAACGCTGCCGCTGTTGGCCCAGCCGGTTAGCGAGGCATCTTCTTCCCAGCCCACGGCGGCTGCCGACGCTAGGGCCGATAGGTCGGTGCCGGATGTCGCGGATTTATCCTCGCCGTCAGCTGCTGGTCGCCCCTGAGGGACAGTGGCTCACGGGGGGCTGAACTGCGGTGGTGCTTGAACCGGTCTATCTTTGGGGGGGTGGCATCGCTGTAATCACATGACCGATGGCCCGGGTCAGTTGGCTCAGCTCGTCGGCTGAAATGATGTAGGGCGGCATGGTGTAGATCAGGCGGCCAAAGGGACGTAACCAAACGCCCTGTTCGACGAACTGGGGCTGAAGGGTCGCCATGTCAACGGGGTGGTGGAGTTCAACGACGCCAATGGCACCGAGGACGCGGACGTCTTTGACTGCAGGGTGCGATCGCAACTCCCACAATTCTTGCTTGAGCTGTGCCTCAATTCGCGCCACGGTTCCCCGCCAGTCCTGCTGGGTCAGCAGCTCCAGACTGGCCAGGGCTACCGCACAGGCGAGCGGGTTGCCCATAAACGTGGGGCCGTGCATAAACACCCCGGCCTCCCCTTGGCTAAAGGTTTCGCTAATGTGACGGGTGGTGAGGGTGGCGGCTAAAGACATAAACCCACCGGTTAGCGCCTTGCCCACACAGAGAATATCCGGGCAAATGTCGGCATACTCGCAGGCAAACATCCGCCCGGTGCGGCCAAAGCCCGTGGCAATCTCATCGAGAATGAGCAGTACATCGTAGGCCTCACACAGTGCCTTGGCCCGGCGCACATACTCGGGTGAGTAGAACCACATGCCCCCGGCCCCTTGCACCACAGGCTCAAAAATAGCGGCGGCAATCGTGTCACCGTGGGCCTGGAGTAGGGCCTCAAAATTGGCAATATCTGTCTCCTCCCAAGGATGCTCGAACCGAATCTGGGGCCGGTCGGCAAAATACTGGGGCGTCAGTGTGCCTTTGAATAGGTGGTGCATGCCCGTCACTGGGTCGCACACGGACATGGGGGACACAGTGTCACCGTGGTAGCCGCCCCGCACGGTGAGGAAGCGATGCTTTTGGGAGCAACCCCGGCTATGCCAATACTGCACCGCCATTTTCATGGCCACTTCAATAGACACCGACCCAGAGTCGGAGAAAAACACCTGCTGTAGGGGGGCCGGCGTCAGTTCTACCAGCTTCAGGGCTAACTGCACGGCAGGCTGGTGGGTGAGCCCACCGAACATGACGTGGGCCATCTGCTCAATCTGGTCGTGGGCGGCCTGGTTGAGCACCGGATGGTTGTACCCGTGGATGCAGGTCCACCAGGAGGACATGCCATCGACGAGCTGGCGACCGTCCGCTAGGGTCAAGTGCACCCCCTGGGCTGACTTTACGGGGAAAATGGGTAAAGGGTTGGGCATGGCCGCGTAGGGGTGCCATACATGGCGACGATCTAGGGCCAGGAGCTGATCGGCGGGTAACGGTTTCATGCCAACACCTCTGTTAGAGCCTGTTGTTGTTGGCGGTATGCTGCGTCGGTCAGGACTGGCTGGGCGTGGGAAACGTCAGCGACGGGCACCTCGATCCACGAGCGACAGCCGCCGTAGGTCGGATTCCAGGGAATTGCTGTGGATTGAGGCAGTGCATAAACTCGCAGCAGCAGCACATACAGCGGTATTTTGGGTTTCCAGCGCAGGCGTTCGGTGATGAACTGTTCATTCCAAATGTGTAGCGGCAGCAGCGCCTGCACCCTTTCTGTATCTTGGACTTGCTCAACCTGTTCAATGGTGGCCCAGGCGTTTAGCGTCACTGTTTCGGGGTGCCAGCCCGAGGCCACGGGCTGCACCTGGTCTTGATAGTCGGGTTTTAACAACTCGGGTCGTTGGTGTTCAAAGGTGGGGTACAGCAGCACTTGCTGGTGGGGGACGGAGAACTTGCCGCCAGTCTCACGGATGCCGCCTTTGCGCAGCAGGATGCTGGTTTTGCCCTGGGCCAGGGCCTCAACGGCCACGGACCATTCTTTGAGGGCGTGCTGAAGCTGCATAACACTGTTTTCTAGAATCGTTTGTACACCCTCTTATTGTGACGAAAGAGGCATGACAAGATACTGGCTTTGTTTGGGTCTTAGTGAGTCTTAAGTCTGCTTAATGTAAGTCGGTCGCCCTAATCAAAGGTCAGACTCAGAGCGTTCAGCATTAGG
>JBCBOC010000130.1:0-7875 GCA_039821475.1 Cyanobacteria bacterium J06632_22
CGCACGATGTGTTTCCGAGCTATCTAACGTTCCTGTTCAGCGGCTGCTAACCGACTTTGTACATATCAATCAACTTTATCAGACCGCTGCAACAGGCTCGTTATACGGCGATATTATGATGGCAAATCTTGCTCTCCATACGCATACAAATCTAAATCTACTTCTGCTCCCAACGCTGCAATCCTACGAATTGTTGCTTTGTCGATATGCCATCCGCCCATCCATCCTCGATATCCTGCATAGCAGATGCAAATGTAAATCTCACACTCATCCTGAAGATCAGCAATCATTAATTGTGCTGATTCAAGTTGATCGAGCAGAAAGTTTAGCTTGTTTTCCAGATTTCCCGGCACACCTTTCTGTGGCTCGAAATACCAGCGATTTTCCTTGAATTTCACATTAGGAGTTCGAGGATGGCTTGCTTCCCCCAGCAATCCCTTTCTCGTCGGGTTCAACTTTACCTTTTCGGTAATTGTGTTTGGATGAAGCGTAGTGCTACTGATTAAGAGATATACCCTTATGGCTGCCTCAATATAAGCAGCAGATGCAACGAGTTTTTTGCCCTCTTGTCTAATGACGACGACAAAATGGTAAGGCTCATCTTCAATCCCGAAATAAATATAATAAGCACCCAGTTCGCCGTCCTTATCAACCAACAAGATCAAAGGATTTCCATCTTGAACTGCAAGCTTATGAACAGCCAACACTTGCTCAGTGACCCCAAGTGTTGGATTCAAAACTTCAGAAATTGCCACTTGTGACGCGGAATCCTGCAATTCTTACCTCTATCAGCAACTTACCTAAACCCTCACTTCAGAGGCGTAGCCGTATAACTACTTAATGGACTGACTTTGTCAGTATATCTGACCCAAATTGGGTGGATATATGGATAGCTTGCAGTATATCTGCCTAAATCAGGAGGATATACTGCCGGTTGTCAGTATAGTGCGCTTATATCGGGGGATATATTGAAAGTTTCAGCCTATCTCCGCCAGCTAAAGTAACCATGCACAGTAAACGAGGGGCCAACCCATGGCGATGGCGAAACTGGTGACGACCTATTTACAAATGACTTCGCCCGAGCAGATTAAACCGGGGCGAGACAGTGGTTTAGTGGTGCGTCAGGCAACGGTGTCTTGCCCAGAGCTCAATCGCTTTCTCTACGCTGCCGTAGGCTATCGCTGGTACTGGATAGACCGACGCGAGTGGCGCTATGAGGAGTGGATGTCCTACCTTGCTAAGGCGACTGTACAGACCTGGGTGGGCTATGTGGGCGGCAACCCTGCAGGTTATTTTGAGCTAGAAAAACAGAATGATGGATCGGTACTGATTGTGTACTTTGGAGTGTTGTCGCAGTTTATTGGCCAGGGCCATGGTGGGCAGCTGTTGACTGTGGCCTTACAGCAAGCCTGGGCCTGGGATGCCCGGCGGGTGTGGGTGCATACCAACAACCTAGACGGGCCGGTGGCGCTCAAGAACTATCAGGCTCGGGGATTGGAGATTTATCAGCAGACCAAGGCAGAGGTCCATCTGTCGGATGAGGCACTGATGCCTTGGTAAAACCTGGCCCAGCTAAAATGTAGCGCTCGTTACTTTGCTTAGGACAGTTCTGGCACTTAGGTGCCCAGTATTGGAGCCAAGTGGCCCGCCGTCGCGCGCAAAGCTTTGCGGCAATGGCTATGCATAGCGTTCAACGGCTCCCAAATCCAGAATTAGGGATTTGGGAGCCGTTGAACAACTAATCAATGCCAGCCCCTGTCAACGGCATAGGATTGTAATGTGGCGATACGGCCAGTTTTTGTCGCTTTTGGCGGTGCCGATAGAACAGGGCATAGGCCGCCGGAACAAAATATAGCGCCATCATCGAGGCCCCGGAAATGCCGCCTGCGATCGCAATGGATAAGGGCCGCCAAAACGGCCCCCCATCCAACAGCAGCGGCACGAATCCGGCAATGGTGGTAATCGTCGTGGTAATGACGTGACGGGTGGCCTTGATCACCACGTCGACAATGGCCTGGCGGTTGCCCATTTTAGACTCAGGATTGTCGTTAAGAGCCGATAGCACAATGACCGTGTCGTTAATGGCAATGCCCACTAGGCCCATACTGCCAACGATGGCCATAAAGCCTAGCACCGAGCCAAACACCTTGAGCGAAAACATCGCCATGCCGATGGACGCGACGCCCACCACCCCGACAATGCTAGCCTGACGAAAGGAGCCCAGCGATAACACCAGGGCAATAACCATCACCAACAACAAAATTGGGATAAAGGCGGCCAGGTTACCTTGCGCTTCCCCTTGTTCTGCCTGTTCACCCCCAAATTCATAGCGGTAACCTGGGGGAAGAGAGAACTCCGCCTCCGCCAGCTTGGTTTCAAAGGCTTGTTGAATCACGGACGGTAGGGTGCCTGCGGTAATAAAGCCCTGGACAATGTTGACTCGTTCTTCATTGCGGCGGGCAATCTTGGCCAACTCTGGCTGTAGACTAAATTCGCCAAACACATCGGCAGAGCGGAATCCGCTGCTGCCCTGACCCTGTAGGTTGAGTGAGGCGATGTCCTGCAGATTGGTCCGTGCTGCATTGGCCACTCGTACCCGCACGGGTAGGCTTTCGGTCGCTTCTAGAATGGAGCCTCCTGTGGTGCCCTCCAGGTAGGCGGCGAGCTGTTGGGAGATGGCCGTGTTGTCTAGACCGCTTTGGCGGAGTTGGGCTTCATCCACAGCCAGGGCCAGCGTGGGCAGGGTTTCGGTCAGGTCATCTCGCACGTACACCACATCAGTCACGCTAGCCAAGATCTGCCGCGCTTCGATGCCGAGCCGCCGAAGTTCTCCGATGTTGGGACCATAGATGCGCATTTCCACCGGCGCATCGAAGGGGGGACCCTGTTCGAGCTGCTTTACCAGTACCCGGGCAGCGGGAAAGGTGGCATCTAGCGAGGCCTGCAGGTCTTTAATGGTCGTTTGCACGTTATTGCCGGTGGAGAGGTTCACCATGGCCTGGGCGTATTGCCCCTGGCTGCGGCGATTGCCGGTGAAGTTGTAGTAAAACTTGGGGGCACTTTCGCCAATGAACCAGTGGACCCCGGTCACCTGGTCGTTTTCTAAGATTACCTCGCGAGCTTGAAGCATTTGGGCGCGGGTTTCGGCAATGGCCGTTTGGGGCGCAAACTCGACTTCAACCTGCACCTGGTCGCGGGAAACAGAGGGGAAGAACTGCTGGTCTAGGGTGCCTGCAGCAATAAAGCCGACGAGGGGAATGACCAGGGTCAGTGCGATCGCAAACAGCGGTCGTCTCATCGTCCACTGTAGAGACTGCCGATAAGGACGGGCCAGCAGTGGTGAGGAGAACCCTTCTACCCACCAGGCCCCTGGCTTTAACAGAAACCCTTGCACGGTGGGCCATAGGCCTTGCCGTTCTGGGGTTAACGCCGCCTGTTTATGGTGTGTGTCCCCTAAAAAGCGACCGGCTAAGGCCGCAATTACCGTTAACGATAGGGCCAGGGAAGAAATCAGCGCAATGATGACCCCTAGCGCAATGGTGCCAACAAACTCTCCCCCAGCACCGGGCAACAGATAAATCGGCATAAAGGTAGCCACGGTTGTTACCGTCGAGGCAAACAGTGGCACCTTGAGGTAGTTCACCGTTTTGACCACGGCGTGTAGTGGCGGGTCGCCGTGCTCTAGCTCCATTTGGATTTCGTCCACGGCGATAATGGCATTATCGATCAGTAGACCTAGGGCAATAATCAGTCCAGTGACGGACATTTGGTGGATGGGCACTCCCAAAACCCCCATCCAGCCAAAGACCGCCAGGGACGTCAGGGGTAAGGCCGTGCCAACCACTAAGGACGCCCGCCACCCCATGGTGAATAGGGTCACCACGACCACCAGCAGCGCGCCGATGACCAGGTTGCTGAGCAAGGAACCAATGCGCGCTTCAACGTAGGTGCTTTGATCAAACAACGTATCCAGACTCACCCCCTGGGGCAGGCGAGACTCAAAATCAGCCAGCACGGTGCGAATGTCTTTAGCCCAGTTATCAATTCTTAAGCCCGACTCCATCATCACTGCGGTGACCACTGCCGGCTTGCCACTGGTCAGGGCCAACTCAGTGACGGGCTGCTGTACGCCGCGGCTCACCTGAGCCACATCCCCTAGCAAGACAAACTGGCCATTCCCGGTCTGTATCGGAATTTGCCGAATCTGTTCTAGGCTGGTCAGCTCGCTTTGGACCTCAATGGCAATGTCCTGCTGGGGATTGCGCAACAATCCGGCAGAGACTTTGGCATCGCTGGTTTGAATACGATCTGCCAGTACCTGGGGTGAAAGGCCGACGGCAGAGAGGGCGGTGGCATCAACCTCGACGGTGATCTCTTCAATGGGCTCACCAAAAATATCGACAGCCTCAGTGCCAGTGACACCGCGGAGCTGTAGCGATAGCTCTTCAGCGTAGCGGCGCAGAATAGCGTAATTGGGTTCGGTGGGTAGATTCCAAGTGAGGGAGGCAATCAGGGTGTAAGCTTTGACATCGGTTTCGTCTAGCTCTGGCTCACTGGCTCCCGACGGCAATAGCACGGCTGCATCAGCCAACTCATCCCGTACCTTAGACCAAATGGGCTGAGCCTCTACGATGGTGTCAGACAGTTCAATGGTCACCGTAGAGAAGCCCACCCGAGATTCTGAGGAGAGGGTGTTAATCTCTTCTAATTCTGAGAGTTCTGCTTCGATTGGCTCGGTGACCAGTGCTTCTACCCGTTCTGCGTCAGCCCCAGGATAGGCGGTCTGGACTACGGCAACACGAGCGACCAGCTCTGGGTCCTCTTGTCGAGGCAGGGACTGGAAAGACACTGAACCCCATGCCAACAACATAACCACCGTCAGTATTAACAGACGGATATTGAGATAAAACGGCTTAACCACGGATTGAAGTTCCTGCGTCTAATTTTGATCAATAAAAGACTGAGAGATCTGTTCCACCGGCTCTACCGGTTGTCCGGGTACTAGGCGATGGGTGCCATTGGCCACTACGACGTCCTGGGGCTGTAGAGTCCCCCGCACCAGAACGCGGTCTGCTTCTTGGTGAACAATCTCGACGGATTGAGGTGCGACGACATAGCCCCCGTTCTCGCCTGGTACCAGCACATAACACGTCCACAGCCCGCGAATGCCCTCGGTTAAGGCCGTGGTGGGAAGCCAGATGCCCTCTGCGGTAATGGCCTCGCTGAAGTCTACTTGCACAGTTTGTCCGGCGCGGGCGCGGGCCGCACCCGCAGCCTCGACCCCCAGGACGACCATTTGAGTGCGCGTTTGCAGGTCGACCTCGGGCAGTACGGCAGTGACCCGCGCCTCATAGGTCTGACCGCCTAGGGTAATGGCTTTTTCATCATCGACGCTAAGTTGGCTCGCCGCATCGACGGGCATACCCACTCGGACCTCGGGGGTCGCGCTTTCCAGCAAGCGCAGTACCGATTGGCCGGCCCCGACGACCATGCCATCGTCCGCCTGCTGGCTGGCCACCACGCCGGCAAAGGGGGCCCTTAGGGTGCTTTTAGAAATGTTGATATCAACCTCGGCAATACGGGCGTCCAGCTGTTGTACCAGGGCAATCTGGGCGGCGATTTGCTCAGGACGAGTGCCATTTTGCAGCTCGGCCAGGCGACTTTGGGCCTGCTCTAGACGGGCCTGCAGTGCCCCTTCGGTAAAGCTGACCTCGTCTAACTCTTCTCGAGAAATGGCCCCCTGAGCGTAGAGGGATTCTCTCCGGGTGCGTTGGACAACTTGTAGATTCAGCTGCTGTTCGGCATCTTTGACGGCGGCTGCAGCTGCGGCAACGTCCTCTGACCGGGCGCCCACCTGAAGTTCCTGTAGCTGGGCGTTGGCACGGGCGCGTTCGGCGACCAACTGCTGACGCTGCACCTCTAAATTGCGGGTGTCGAGCCGGGCTAGCGGTGCCCCCGCTTGAACGGTGCTCCCTTCCTCAACGACAACGGTGACGAGCTTACCGCTCCGCTCAAAGCCCAATTCGCTAGCCTGCAGGGCGGCAATTTCACCGGTGTAGGTGCGCGAGACCTCGTAGCTGTTGACGATGCTTACCGCCACGGTTTCCACGGGTAATACGCGGGTGCTATTGTCCTGGGCTTCCTGCGCTGTGGAGGATGGGCTGCTCAGGGTCGGCACGGCTACCGTGAGTAGACCGGCTAGGCCCAATCCTGCCAGTAACAGGAGTCTATGCCGTCGGTCTATCAGACTGTGTTCTGAGGTATCGGGAGACGAAGGATTAGCCATAGATAAGGGAGGGAGAGTATGTGTAGTCTGCTGTCTGCCGATCAGGGGTCGCGTCAGACTCCTACCGTTACTCCGCGCACTTTTGGCGCTTTGGAGATAGCGGCCATAACGTTGCCGTAATGGCGCTATAACGGCCTTTAGCGTGTGGACAGGATTTGAGGGAGAATCGCCCTGGGAGCCAATTTTTGGCATCGTTGCCCGACGCTAAAAAATTAAATCAAACGTGCGTATGATTTAATTAAAACGTACGTTTGATTTATACGCAATGTTTCTTTTGCTTCCACTATCAATTAGTCGGTTAGGTGGATAAAGTGGGGATATGACGTCTGCTACTGATACCAAGTCCCAAATTCTCAATGCCACGGAGGTCTTGATCGCTGAGCGTGGCTATGCCGGAACGACTGTGCGCAACATCATCAGTCAGGCAGGCGTTAATTTGGCTGCGGTCCACTATCATTTCGGGTCGAAGGAAGACCTGTTTCGAGCGGTCTTTTCCCGGATCTCTAGTCCGATGGTAGAAGGACAGCTGGCCCTGTTGGCCGCCGCCGAGGCTGAGCATCAACCGGCTGCGGTCGAGGCGATTTTAACGGCGTTTCTGAAGCCACCTATCAAGCAGCTGGTGCAAAATGCGACGGACTCCCGCATCGTGCGAGCGCAGTTTATGGGCCGTTGCTGGAGTGAGCCGGAGCCCGTGCAGACGATTGCCTCCGAATGTTTCCGAGCCAGTCGCATGGCATTTCTTCGGGCTTTTCAGGAGACCTTGCCGGGGCAAACGGAACAGGCGCTGTCTTGGAAGCTGGACATGGTCATTGCCACCTTGGTGCGTTTGACGTCCGATGCGGGAAAGCCACGGGCGCTACTGCAGGGGACCGAGGATGCCGATATTGAGCGGGCGATCGATCAATTGGTGACCTTTTTGACGCCGGGCATGGCTGCTCGGGTATAGGGGTAATGTGTCTGGTGTCAGCGTCAGACACGTAGATTTGTTGCGTTGACTTTGATACTCCTGAAAAGCGTCCCCTCGATGTGTATAAAAGGCTTATAACCTTGCGGTGTAATGCTTTGGCGTTAATCCGAAGCTTTTCCGATGATACCGACGAATCAGACGCATTGCCCCTAGAATGACAGCAAATTTTGACAGCAAAATTTTTTGATGCGAACCGTTACTAACCCCACTTAGATTGGGAACCAATGAAGTATGAACCTTGGTCACCTTCAGCACGGTCGTCTTTATTGAAAAGGGCGACGGGGTGGACGCGGTTGGTCGTTTGCCTTTGTGGTGAGGATATGGCGTTGCTTACTTTGTCTGAAACGAAGTTACTCGCTGAACCGATTGATGCCGCAAGGTGGCGTGTCATCTGCGCAAAGGCTTAGTGCGAGTTATGGCCGGCCCAGCTGTCAGCTGGACTGAGTCTAAACGCCCGCTGTCGTGCCCGTTTCTTTTGCCCGAGCCCATGCCTAACTGGCTGGCGATGGCGATGGCGATGATTTCCGCTGGATTTGCTTTGGCCCCCTTCTCGATGTTGCGCCCATGACCTCCATTCCGAACCGTGGTAAGTCCCTAGATACTCAGGTGCTGTCGCCGGGCC
>JBCBOC010000627.1:0-3060 GCA_039821475.1 Cyanobacteria bacterium J06632_22
TTTAGTGCCAGTATTTAGATAGTGGAAGATGATCTTTAAAAACTCGATGAGAACGTCTGGGTTCTCAAAATTGAGATCGACCTGGTCATGGCTGAAGGTAGCCCAAATCTGTTGCTCCCCGGAAGGTGTTTGCGTGGGCCTCAGCAGATCATGACTGCGGGGCCGGGTCACCCCTGACACATCTGTCTCTGGTGCAACGGTAATGAAATAGTCTTTGCCTGGATCTTCGCCGCGCTCAAACTGTTGGAACCAGTCACTTTTGCTAGAGACGTGGTTCATCACGAGGTCCGTCATCAGGTCGAACTGACTAGCAATGCACTGGATATCGTCCCAGGTGCCTAGTTCAGGATTGACCTGGAGGTAGTCAATCACCGCAAAGCCGTCGTCAGAGCTGTAGGGAAAGAAGGGCAGAATGTGGACGCCGGTAATGGTATCTAACAGGTATTGCCCCAAAAATTGGCTGAGCGTGGCCAGGGGCGGCGGGGCGGCCTTCTCGTTATCAGCACTCTCGGCATCGGTACTGTCGGTATCCACAATGCTGTCACCGTAGGTGATCAGCAGAATGTCATCCTGGCTCCAGCGATCGCGTGGGGGTAGGTCTTTGGGGGGCTGGTTACCAGTTTGTTTAGCTAGCAGGGTTTGAATGCGATCGCACAGTTTCTCTACATCCACCCCTAACGGCCCATACACCGCCGTAACCAAAGGTTGGACTCGTGAGGTGAATCGTTCAGACTGTGTGACCTGTACCATCAGTAAACGTTGGTGACGTCAAATTAGCCCCCACCCTAACTGTGGTTTGCAGGGAATGCAATAAACCTTCCGTTAGATTTTAAGTCCTTATCTTATGAGATGTTGACCTTTCAGCTTTCATGCATGACAGTCTGGGCGGTATCAACGGGGACTCGGTAAAAGTATTGATGTCTCAATTGTTCTTCTTGTACGGCCCGCAAGAACGTTTGAGCAGCATCAGTCTGCTTCTCGACGGTTGTCGATGACGCTTCTGTCGAGGACACTTCTCTCGATGGTATTGCTGAAGCATACTCAACCCGGATGCCGTCTGTCACAGCTGTCACCAAAAAGCCAAAGGGGCGGAGGGCCTGTAACCCCACATTCAGTACTGTAGGACTGACCTGCAAGCGGTCGCTGAGTTGGGCTAAGGTCGTGGTTTGCCCAGTTCGGCTCAGGTACTTAGCCAATCCAATTAGCGTTGTCCATGTTGCTCCGGCATCGGTGCTACTGGGTTCAGAATAGGCCAGCACTAGAGGCTTTTGTTCCATGGTGGCCTGGTGATACCACGGGCGCAACGATTGCCAGGCAGCGGGGCACTGTTTTAGGACCACGCCGCTGTTATCTTGGGTTTTCTCCGGGCTGGTCTTTTGACCCTGGCGCTGGTCAATAATTTGAGTTGTTGGAGCGGTGGGTGGCGATGCCAGTTGGGTCGGGCGTAGATCAACCAGTCGAATCTCATAGCGTCCTTTAGGGTCTTTTCGGGTTGAAAAGCTGTTGAAATCCAGTTCGGCGACAACATCACAGCGCCCGGAGGGGAGATCGTCTTTGTAATGCCCCCACCAGGTGCCCGGAAAGCCAGTTTGCGTAGCGTCATCCTTAACCACGAAGCTGGCTTTGATGTACTGGATTTTTTGATTTGTTTTGGGATCTTTGATCTTTTGATGCCAGGTGTTCTCAAACCAGCAGTCTTTAATCAGCAGCTTGGGGGCGGCATTGCCCATACCGCAGGGTTCCAACAAACTGAGCTGCTTGAAAAGCGCACCGCCTAGATCGCTAACGCAAACGGTTAGATCGGTGGCAATCACACGTCCTTGGGTCTGACCAGCCTGAATCTGTCGCAGTTCTCGATTAATAGCGTCTTTGAACAGAGGCAGGTTCTCTATCTTTAAGCTCATGCCAGCCGCAAAGGGATGCCCGCCAAAGCCATCCAGTAAGTGGGCTTGGCTATCCACCAGCTCATAGAGGTCAATGCGGTTAACCGATCGGGCTGACCCTCGGGCCAGACCTGCGGCCTCGTCTAGGGTAAAGAGAATGGTGGGCTTGCCATACTCCTGAGCAATCTGACCGGCGACAATGCCCAGTACGCCCGTGGGCCATTGCGGGTCAGCCAGGACGATAACGCCCGTCGTCGATAGGTCACTGACTTCTAGCTGCCGCTTCACCTGGTTCAGGACGTCATTTTGCAACCCCTTACGGCGAGCATTGGCCGCTTCGGTTTCCTGGGCAAGCTGCTCACAACGGTCAGCATCCTGACTGGTTAGCAGCTCCACGCAAAAGCTGGCGTCCCCATGGATACGGCTGACGGCATTGATGCGAGGGCCAATGCCAAAGGAAATATCGGTGGGGCGATCACCCGTGCGACGACACAGCTCTAACAAACGAGCCACGCCAGGGCGACTACGGGTCTGACGCTGCTGCTGGAGCTGTTGGATGCCCCGTTGGGCCAGGTAACGGCAATCGCCCGTGAGCTGTACCAGATCGGCGATTAGGCCAATGGCCACCAGATCTAGCAATGCCGCCAAGGGGCGAGTGGGAATATCGGGTAAGGTTTCGTACAGTGCCTCGACCAGCTTGTAGGCTACTGCAACGCCAGAAAGGTGCGCCAACGGATGCTCAGAGGCCAGAGACCGAGGGCTGATAATCGAGACCACCGGAGGACGCTCGGCCAGCAGCGTATGGTGATCGGTAACGATCACATCCATGCCCTGATCGTTGGCGTAGATAATTTCTTTGAGATTGGTGCTGCCCGTATCGCAGGTGACCACCAGACGAACGCCCTGTTCTGCTAGCTGAGTGAGCCCTTTGATAGACAGGCCGTGAGATTCTTTGAGACGGTTAGGGATGAGGTAGGTGAGCTGCCCTGGCTGGGTAAAGAACTGCCCTAGGCCATCCCACAGCACTGAGGTGGACGTAATGCCATCGGCGTCAAAGTCTCCCCAAATGGCAACCTGCTCATTGTTTTCTCTGGCCTGGATGAGTCGTGCCACGGCCCAGTCCATTTCTTTGCCAAAGGCGAAGGGACTCATGGGCTGATACGCCTGCGGTTGCAAA